>NZ_JBSFHA010000003.1:0-274896 GCF_053596855.1 Streptomyces sp. NPDC001617 | reverse complement strand
AGCAGGGCGGAGGTCTTCCAGTCGCCTTCGCCGCCGAAGCCGTAGCCGTCGGCCATGAGGCGCTGGACCGCGAGGCCGGGCAGCTGGCGCAGGCCTCCGAGGTCCTCGAAGTTGGTGGTGAAGGCGGTGAAACCGCCCTCCGTCAGGAAGGCGCGCAGGCCGAGTTCGAGGCGGGCCGCGTACAGCAGCGAGTCGTGGCGGATGCCGCCGGGGCGCAGGGCCGGGACGACCTCGTACGACTCCACGTACTCGTCGGCGAGTTCGGCGGCCGCCTTGTCCTCGACGTCGTCGACCACGGCGACCAGGTCGTTGACGGCATAGGTGTTGACGGAGAAGCCGAACCGCAGCTGGGCCTCCACCTTGTCGCCCTCGGTCACCGCGACGTCGCGCATGTTGTCGCCGAAGCGGGCCAGGCGCAGGGTGCGCGAGGTGTGGCGGCCGACGGCGGCACGGGCCCAGGCGGCAACGCGCCGGATCACCCTCGGGTCGGTGGCGTGACCGGCGACGATCTTGCGGTCGACGCCGACGCGGGACTCGATGTGCCCGAACTCCCGGTCGCCGTGGGCGGCTTGATTGAGGTTCATGAAGTCCATGTCGATGCTCGGCCAGGGCAGCGACAGGTTGTACTGGGTGTGCAGATGCAGCAACGGCCGGTCCAGCGCGCTCAGTCCGGCGATCCACATCTTCGCTGGGGAGAAGGTGTGCATCCACACGATCACGCCGACGCAGGCGTCGGAGGCGCTCGCCTCCTGGCACATCCGGCGGATCGACTCGGCGTCGGTGAGGACCGGCTTCCACACGATCCTGACCGGGACCTTCCCGGGGCGGCCGAGGGTCTCGGAAATGCTTCTGGACTGGTCGGCGACCTGGCGCAGCACGTCGTCGCCGTACAGGCCCTGGCTACCGGTGAGGAACCAGATCTCCTGGCTGTCGTAGGGCCTTTCGGAAATGGTCATGAGGGGGTTCCTTCCACAGTGGCTCAGGCAGAGGCTTCCGCGCGGATGCGGCGCAGGCGGTGCATGACGTCGTTGGTGCCGCGGCCGAAGTAGTCGTGCAGCACGCGGTACTCGGAGTAGAGGCGCTCGTAGGCCGCCGCGCGCTGCGGGTCCGGCAGGTAGACCCGGCGGTGGACCTTGCCCATGGCGTGGGCCGCGGCACGGATGTCGGAGTACGCCCCGGCGGCGACGGCGGCGTGCATCGCGGCGCCGAGGGCCGGGCCCTGGGTCGAGCCGATGATGCTCAGCGGGCGGCGGGTGACGTCGGCGTAGATCTGCATGAGGAGGGCGTTCTTCGTCAGGCCGCCCGCGATGATCAGTTCCGTCACCGGTACGGCGGCGGACTCGAAGGCGTCGATGATGGTGCGGGTGCCAAAGGCGGTGGACTCGAGCAGGGCGCGGTAGATGTCCTCGGGGCGGGTGGAGAGCGTCTGGCCGATGAGCAGGCCGCTGAGGTCGTGGTCCACCAGGACGGAGCGGTTGCCGCTGTGCCAGTCGAGGGCGAGGAGGCCGTGTTCGCCGACCTTCTGTCCGGCCGCGAGGGCGGTCAGGTACTCGTGCGGGGTCTGGCCGGCCGCGGCGGCACGCTCCGCGTACTCGGCGGGCAGGCCCGTGCGGACGAACCAGCCGAAGATGTCGCCGACGCCGCTCTGCCCGGCCTCGTAGCCCCACAGCCCGGGGAGGATGCCACCGTCCACGACCCCGCACATGCCGGGCACGGCACCCTGCTGGTCGGAGCTCATCACATGGCAGGTGGAGGTGCCCATGATGGCGACCATCTGGCCGGGTTCCACGGCGACCGCCGCCGGGGCGGTGACATGGGCGTCGACGTTGCCGACACAGACCGTGATGCCCTCCGACAGCCCGGTCCAGGCGGCCGCCTCGGCCGTCAACACTCCGGCCGGATCGCCGAGTTGACCGATGGGATGGTCCAGCTTGTCGGTCACGAAGTCGGCGAAGTCCGGGTGCAGCGCCGCCAGATACTCGGGCGACGGGTAACGCCCGTCCTGGTACTGGCCCTTGTAGCCTGCCGTGCAGGCGTTGCGGACGTACGTCCCGCACAGCCGCCACACGATCCAGTCGGCTGCCTCCAGCCAGCGCTCGGTGCGCCGGTAGACCTCGGGGTCCTCCTCCAGGACCTGGAGCGCCTTGGCGAACTCCCACTCCGAGGAGATCTTCCCGCCGTACCGCCCAAGCCACGGCTCCTTCATCTCGGCGGCCAGCGCGTTGATCCGGTCGGCCTGGCCCTGGGCGGCATGGTGGCGCCACAGCTTGACGTAGGCGTGCGGGCGGTTCTCCAGGCCGGGGAGTTCGCGCAGCGGTGTGCCGTCGGCGAGGACCGGCAGGACCGTGCAGGCGGTGAAGTCGGTGCCGATGCCGATGACTTGCTCCGGCCGCACTCCGGCGCGGGCGAGAGCCTCGGGTACGGCGCCTCGCAGCACGTCGATGTAGTCCGAGGGGACCTGCAGGGCCCAGTCGGGGGGCAGCCGGGTGCCGTCGGGCAGGGTCCGGTCCAGGACGGCGTGGGCGTAGACGTGCTCCGCCGACGCCAGTTCCGCGCCGTCGCTGACCCGTACCACCACGGCACGGCCGGACAGGGTGCCGAAGTCGACGCCCACGACACAGGGTTCTTCAGACACGGGCCAACCCACCTCTCTCGTTCGATATGTCAGTCATCGTTCGGAATGCTGGACAGAAGGGCGGGGGGCCCGGCCGCGACCGGGCCCCCCGGGTGGGTCAGTTGACCCGTACGACCTGCCACAGTTCGTCATCGGCGCCGTTGTCCGCCGACTGGACGATCAGCGCGCCGTTGGCGGTGGAGGCGGAGGCGACGTCCGCCACCAGGCCGCTGCCGGAGTTGACGAGCTTGTAGTAGCCGCCGCCCGCGTCCGTGAGCGTCCACTTCTGGGAGCTCGCGGTGGACGACGAGTTCTGGACGACGGCCGCGCCGGCCGAGGCCGAGCCGTTGTTGTCGAGGAACAGACCGCTGTTGACGTTCTTCACGGTCCACGCCCCGCCGCTGACCGACTGGAACGTCCACAGCTGGCAGTTGTTGGCGGTGTTGACCCACTGGCCGGCCTGCTTGCCCACCGTGGTGGAGGCGCCGGGGATCTCCAGGAACTTGCCGCTGTTCTTGTTGACCAGCCGGTACTGGCCGGTGGACAGGGTGGGCAGGGCGGTCTGGGTGAGGTTCCAGCGCTGGCAGGCGCAGCCGGTGTCGGACCACTGCCCGGCGGCGGTGCCGACGGTGGTGGAGGCGCTGGGGATCTCCAGGTACTTGCTGCTGATCCGGTTGGTGGCGGTGAAGCCGCCCGCCGGGTTCGGGGCGATCGCCCACTCGTGGTCGAGGGTGCCGTTGTCGTCCCACTGCAGGACCTTGGCGCCGTTGGCGGTGGACTGGTTCTGCACGCCCAGGACCTTGCCACTGGCCACGTTGAAGATCTTGAAGTAGCCGGAGGTCTGCTGGACGAACTTCCACTGCTGGTCGGTGGCGTTGTCGGCGTTCTGCTGGGTGGCGTTGATTCCGTTGGTGGTGGAGCCACCCGCGATGGCCAGCATCAGGTTGCTGTTGGCGTTGGACATGGTGTACGTGGCGCCGTCGGAGATGCCGCCGCCGAGGTCGATGGTGCCGTAGGTGACAGGGTTGAGGCCGGTGCTGGTCAGGTGGCCGCCGCTGAGGACGAGCAGGCTGTGGCCGTCGGCCAGCGGGAGCAGACCGCGGCTGTAGCCGCCGGGCACGGTGGAGGCGATGCGCGTCCAGGTGTTCGCAGCACCGTTCTGGGTGTTGAGGAACAGGTCGTCACTGCTGTTGGCGCTGACGACGAGGGTGCCGTTGGCGCCGCCGGTGGGCAGCCAGGTGATGTACGGGGAGCTCTTGGGCTGGGTGCCGTCGGTCGCCTTGAGGGCGATGCCAGTGGCGGAACCGAACGCTTCCGGGTTGGAGGAGATCTTGTAGTAGACGGCGAAGCCGCCCTCCGGAGCGCCCCAGAACTCGTACGTCATCACGTAGTTGCCGTTGGGCAGCTTGGCGACGACGGGCATGCCCGGGCGGTCACCGTACGTCGAGGTGGCGACGTCGTTCACCACGGAACCCCAGGTCAGGCCGTCCGTGCTGACCTGGTGCACGATCTTCTGGCCGTTGTTGGGGTCACGCTGGTCGGAGTAGTACGCGATCAGCTTGTTGCCGGACACCATCAGGAACGGCTCCCACACCGGCGTCTTGCCGTTGGTGGGGTCGGCCTCGCCGCCGGTGGCGATGGTGCTGACGTAGGACCAGCTGCTGCCATGGTCGGTGCTGGCGTACAGGTCGAGGGAGGTCGAGGAGAGGTCGCTGGGGATGGAGTTGCCGGCGGCGAGGATCGTGCCCGCCGGGAAGTTGCCTACTGCGGTGGGGAGTTCGTACAGGAACGGCTGGTAGCGCATGCCGAAGCCGTTGTGCGTGTCGGTGATGCTGGAGATCTGCGTCCAGCTGTTGCCGTTGTCGGTGCTGCGGTAGATCGGGAAGACCGGGGTGCCCGAGCTGTACTGCTCGAACGTGGCGAGCAGGGTGCCGTCGGAGGATCCGCTGTACTGCAGGCGCACGGCGCGCGGGTAGAGCGAGCCGGGGGACGGGGCGTTCGACGGCGGGGTGTACATGGTCTGCGAGGCGCGCGAGATCGCGTGCGCCGGGCCGGCGGCGGGCAGGACGAGGGCGACGGCGGCTGCGAGCAGGGCCAGCAGCAGAGTGATCGCCTGGGTGCGGGGTACGGCGCGGAGTATGGCGCCTTCCCTGGTGGTGGACATGGGCGGCTCCCAAGGGATGTCCGGGATGAGGGGGTGGTGCTGGGCCCGCCGCTCTCCGGGAGAACAAGGAACGGCGGGTGTCCGAGGGGGCGGGTCAGCCGGCGCGGCGCAACCGGATGACGTTCCAGGAGACCGGCGGCAGGCTCGCGGTGAGACGGCCGTCGGCGACGGGACCGGTGTCGGCGGCGTACGGGCGTACCCGGTCGGGGTCGTCCTGGGTGTTGGCGGCGCGGATGTCGGGGTCGCTCAGCACCGAGTGCTCGACCGGCGTGTAGCCGGGGAACGCCCGCAGGTCGAGGGCGAGTTCGACGTTCTCGCTCTGGTGCCGGTTGACGGCGAAGACGGTGAGCTCGTCGGCGCCGTCCGCCTCCGAGAGGTGCGTGGCCACGGCGTCGACGACGGAGACTTCGCCGAAACGTTTCGTCTCATACGTCGGCGCCACCGGCTCCACGCGCAGGACCGTGCCTCGGGCGTGCCGGGCGGCCTGGGCGAAGGGGTGGAAGGTGGTCTGCCGCCAGCTGGGACCGCCGGCCTCGCTGCGGATGGGGGCGATGACGTTGACGAGCTGGGCGAGGCAGGCGGCGGTGACGCGGTCGCTGTGCCGCAGCAGGCTGATCAGCAGCCCGCCGACGACGACGGCGTCGGCGACGTTGTATTCGTCCTCGATCACGCGCGGGGCGACGGCCCATTCGGCGGGCTTCTCCTGCGCCTCGAAACGGGTGTTGTACCAGACGTTCCACTCGTCGAAGGAGAGGTTGATCCGCTTCTTGCGGCGCAGCTTGGCCCGGATGTGGTCGGCGGTGGCGACCACCGAGTCGACGAAGTGGTCCATGTCGACTCCGGAGGCCAGGAAGCTGCCGAGGTCGCCGTCGAGTTCCTCGTAGTAGGCGTGGCAGGAGATGTAGTCGACCTGGTCGTACGCCTCCTCCAGGACCGTGGCCTCCCAAGCGCCGAAGGTCGGCATGGAGGAGCTGGAGCTGCCGCACGCGACCA
Organism: Streptomyces sp. NPDC001617; assembly: GCF_053596855.1. Taxonomy (NCBI): domain Bacteria; kingdom Bacillati; phylum Actinomycetota; class Actinomycetes; order Kitasatosporales; family Streptomycetaceae; genus Streptomyces; species Streptomyces sp. NPDC001617. The sequence goes on along the minus strand of NZ_JBSFHA010000003.1, from coordinate 269,125 downwards.
GTTCGAGCTTCGGGTCGATCATGCGCATGGCCCGGGCGGCCTCGGCGGCGATGCGGCCGTACTCCTGGGCGGTCTTGTGGCCGGTCTGCCAGGGGCCGTCCATCTCGTTGCCCAGGCACCACATGCGGATGCCGAAGGGGTCGGGGGCGCCGTTCTTGATCCGCTGGTCGGACCAGGCGGTGCCGCCCGGGTGGTTGCAGTACTCCAGCAGGTCCAGGGCCTCGGCGACGCCCCGGGTGCCGAGGTTGAGGGCCATCATCGGCTCGACGCCGGCCTTCTCGGCCCAGCGGTGGAACTCGTGCAGGCCAAACGCGTTGGTCTCGGTGCTGTGCCAGGCGAGGTCGAGACGGGTGGGCCGTTCGGCCACCGGGCCGACGCTGTCCTCCCAGCGGAAGCCGGAGACGAAGTTGCCGCCGGGATAGCGCACGGCGGTCACGCCCAGCTCGCGCACCAGGTCCAGGACGTCACGGCGCAGGCCGTCCTCGTCTGCAAGGGGATGGCCGGGCTCGTAGATGCCGGTGTAGACGCAGCGGCCCATGTGTTCGACGAACGAGCCGAAGGTACGGGGACTCACGTCGGCGACGCGGAAGGCGGGGTCGACGGCCAGGGAGGCGTGCAGCATGAAGGTCGCTCCGGGAGGTGCGCGAAGAAGAGGGGAGAACGGGCGGGCCCGTCAGGTCACTTGAGGCTTCCGACGGTCAGACCGCCGCGCCAGTACCGCTGGAGGAGCAGGAAGGTGACGATCAGCGGCAGGATCGCCACCAGGGAACCCGCGATGACCAGGGTGAACAGCGCGTTTGCGCCGGACTGGATCATCGCCCCCTCGTACCAGGACTGCAGGCCGACGGTGAGCGGGAACAGCTTGTCGTTGTTGAGCATCACCAACGGCAGGAAGAAGTTGTTCCAGGTGCCGACCATGGAGAACAGCAGCACCGTGACGAGCGCCGGCTTCAGGGTCGGCAGTGCGACCGACCACAGCACGCGCAGCTCGCCGGCCCCGTCCATGCGGGCCGCCTCCAGCAGCTCGTCCGGCAGGGACTCCTGGACGTAGACCCGTACGAGGTAGACGCCGAAGGGGTTGAGCAGCTGGGGCAGGATGACCGCCCACATGGTGTTGGTCAGCGCCACCTTGCTCAGCAGCAGATAGGTGGGGATGGCCAGCGCGGTGGCGGGCACCATGATGGCGCCGAGGAGGCTGGAGAAGAGCAGGTTGCGACCGGGGAAGCGGTACTTGGCGAAGGCGTAGCCCGCGAGGGTCGCCACGGCGGTGGCACCGACGCCGCTGACACCGGCGTAGATCGCGGTGTTGCCCATCCAGCGCAGGTACTCGCCGTCGTTGTACGTGAACAGCTGCTGGAGGTTGGTGAAGAAGGAGCCCGGCGAGTGGAACCAGAGGGCGGCGGTGGAGAAAAGCGCGTCGTTGCCCTTGGTGGCGGCGACGACCAGCCACCAGAACGGCAGCAGGAAGTACAGGATCATCGCGACCATCACCACGTTGACGGTGACGCGTCCACCTGCGGCGGACGGACGACGGCCGGTGGCCGGGGCGGCGGTTACGGCGGGTGCGGCGACGGTGGTCACTTCAGTCCGCTCCTCTTGCGCGTGGCGAACAGGAAGAGGTAGGAGCCGATGAAGACCACCGCTCCGAGGGAGAAGGAGATGGCGGCGGAGTAGTTGAACTCCGAGTACTGGAAGGCCAGGTTGTAGGCGTACAGGTTCGGCGTGTAGTCCGGCGTGATCACCGAGGAGGCGGTCTTCTCCAGGACCCGCGGCTCGGTGAAGAACTGCAGGGTGCCGATGAGGGTGAACATCAGGGTGAGCACCAGCGCCGAGGAGATCATCGGGACCTTGATGCGCAGGGCCGTCTGGAGCTGGCCGGCGCCGTCGAGCTTCGCCGCCTCGTAGACCTCGCGGGGCAGGCCCTGCAGGGCGGCGTACAGGACGATCATGTTGTAGCCGGTCCACTGCCAGGTCACGATGTTGCCGAGCGAGGTCAGCATCAGACCGTGCGACAGCAGGTCGACCTTGCCGAGGCCGAGCGAGTTGCTGATCGAGTTCACCGGGCCGAAGGTCGGGCTGTAGAGGAAGCCCCACATCAGGGCGCCGATCACCGCGGGCACGGCGTACGGCATGAACAGGGTCATCCGGAAGACCTTGGCGAGCCTGCTGGTGACCTCGTCGATGATCAGCGCGCCCAGCAGGGCGAAGCCGAGCATCAGCGGGATCTGGACCACACCGAAGACGACGACTCTGCGCACGCCGGACAGGAACTGCGGGTCGGTGAAGGTCTGCTGGTAGTTGGCGAACCAGCTGAAGTGGTCCCCGCCGACCAGGGTGGAGGTCCTCAGGCTCAGCCAGAAGGCGTAGCACAGCGGGGCCACCAGGAAGGCCAGAAAGAGCAGGAGGAACGGGCTGACCAGCAGCAGGCCCATGCCCTTGTGCCGGGTGCGGGCGGACAGCCCGCCGGGGCGCCGGCCCGCCACGGGAGTGCGAAGTCCCCTCGCGGGGACGGCACTTGGCGGTGCCGTCGCGGTGGATCCCTGCTGTCGGAGCAGGCTCATCACTTCTCCTTGCGCGTGGTGCGGGCCCCCGCCGGCGGCGGAGCTGTCGGGCGCGGACGCGCCGGCGGGGGCGGTGGGGAGTCGGGACTCGGGCCGGTTACTTGCTGACCTTGAATCCCTGCTTGCCCGCGTAGGAGGTCACCTGCTGCTGGACGTTGTCGTTGACGGACGACCAGGCGGTCTGGCCCTGGAGGGCCTTGCCCACCTCACTGGTGTCGGTGTTGTAGGCGTAGTCCTGGAACGGGCTCCAGTCGAAGGTCGAGATGCCGTTCGCGGCGGGCACGAACACCGAGTTGATCTGCTGGCCGCCGAAGAAGTCGTACTTCTTGGACTTGAAGTACGCCCCGTTGAGGACCGGGTTGGACAGCGGGAAGAGGTAGGCCTGGTCGATGCCGATCTTCCAGGCCGCCTGGGAGGTGCCGAACAGCTCCCGGGCGACCTCCGTGGCCTCCTTGGGGTGCTTGGTCTGCGAGGTCACCGAGAAGCTCGAACCGCCCCAGTCGCCCTGGGCGCCCGCACCCGCCGTCCACTGCGGCAGTGGGGCGACGCGCCACTTGCCGGAGGTCTTGGCGGCGACGCTGGAGAGGTAGCCCGGGCCCCAGCCGGCCGCGATGTAGGTGGCGTACTTGCCGGTGCTCAGGCCGTTGTAGAAGTCCGTGGTGGCGTACGACTGGGTGTCGACCAGCTTGTTCTTGACCAGGTCGCCCCAGTACCCGTACACCTTCTTGGCGTTGTCGTCGTTGAGCTTGACCCCGATGTCCGGCAGCTTGCTCGCCGAGTACGTGTAGGGGCGGGAGCCCGCCTGCCACATCAGGCCCTGGCGCCAGCCGGCGGCCGTCTCGTCGCTGCCGAAGTCGGTCATGTAGGCGCTGGGGTCGGCCTTGTGCAGCTTGGCCGCCTCCTCCTTGTACTCCGCCCAGGTGGTCGGCACCTTGAGGTGGTACTTCTTGAAGAGGTCGGCCCGGTACATCATCGCCATCGGGCCGCCGTCGACCGGGATGGCGTAGACGTGGTCGCCGTCGGAGGCCTGGTTCCAGGCCCAGGACACGTAGTTGCCCTTGTCGGCGTTCGCGCCGTACTTGCCCATGTCGAGCAGGCCCTTGGTGAGCTGGATGGTCGGCAGCTCCTGGAACTCCAGCATGACGACGTCCGGGGCGCCCTGGCCGGCCTTCAGCGCGGTCTTCAGCTTGGTGTACTCGTCCTGGCCCACGCCCGCCTGCACCCAGTCGACCTGGACGTCCTTGTGGGTCTTGTTGAACTGGGCCACGACCTGCTTGAACTGCGGGTACCAGGCCCACACCTTGATGTGCACGGGACCGCTCTGCGCGCCGCCGCTGGAGCTGCCGCCCCCGCCTCCGCAGGCCGCGAGAAGCACACCGGCGAGGGCGGCGGAGGTCGCCGCGACCGTGGTCCGGCGGAGGGAACGGAGCTGGGGCTTTCTGCTGGACGACATGAGCGATCTCCTGGGTGTGGTGCCCGAGGGCAGGACGGAGTACGGGAGGTGCGGGGGGCAGGGAGGTGCGCCGGGCATACGGAGGACCGGCGTGAAGAGGGTGAAGACGGTGAACGGGGCGAGGGCGTGCGGGTACGCCGGACCCGGTGAAGGGCGGGCGCTTCGGGCGCGAAGCGCTCAGGGGTTGCCCGCCTACGGATGCCGGCGGGCGGACGTCGGTCGACGCGGGAGGGTGAGCGTGCGTGACGTCGGTGAGGGGGGAGAGACGGCTCGGTGATCAGCGCGGCGGGCGCGCCAGGAAACGGCTCAGACGGCGGTGAGTAAAGAGTGATGCCCGGTCAGGACGGGTGCGGCTCCCGGCCCGTGAGAGGTTGCTGGTCCCACTGCGGCTCCTACTGTTCATCCCCGTGATCGCTCTCGGGGATCCGGTCCGTGGCGCGGCGCCGTCACGGTCCCTGGGTACTTGATCCGACTGGCTCAAGCCCTTCTGCTACGCTCTGCAGCGCTGCAAAAGTGTTAACCGAGAAGTTGCCGCGCTGCAAGAGGCACAGGGGACCTCTTGGAGGAAAATTTCAGCGCTGAAACCGACATCCGGGATGAAGGTGGCATATGGCAAAGGGCGTCACACTCCGCGACGTCGCGGAGCTCGCCGGCGTCTCCAGCCGGACCGTGTCCAACGTGGTCAACGGCTACGCGCCCGTCGCCGAGGCCACCCGCCTCCGGGTTCAGCAGGCCGTGGACAAGCTCGGCTACCGGCCCAACGTCCTGGCCCGCAACCTCGCCGCAGGCCGCTCGGGCCAGATAGCGGTGGTGGTGCCGTACCTGGACACCCCGTACTTTGCCGAACTGCTGCAGGGCATCATCCGTGCGGCCCGCGTCCAGGGCTACAACGTCCTGATCGACCAGACGGACGGCGACGCCGAGCACGAGAAGCTGTTCCTCAGCCGCGGCTCCCAGCACCTGCTCTTCGACGGCGTCATCTTCAGCCCCCTCGGCCTCGCCCAGTCCGACCTGACCGAACGCGACCCGAGCCTGCCGCTCGTCGTGCTCGGCGAGCGGGTGAGCGACGGCGGTTTCGACCACGTCGGCATCGACGACGTAGCTGCCTCCCTGGAGGCGACCGAGCATCTGCTCGGCCTCGGCCGGCGCCACGTCGCCGCGATCGGCGACCAGCCCTACCGCACCGGCGAGGCGGCCCAACTGCGCACCCGGGGCTACCGGTTGGCCCATGAGCGGGCCGGTCTGCCCGTCCGCGAGGAACTCGTCGTCTCCACCCCGCGCTTCAACCGCGCCGACGGCGCGACGGCCATGGCCCACCTGCTCGACCTGGAGGAACCGCCCGACGCGGTCTTCTGCTACAGCGACCTGGTCGCCCTGGGCGCTCTGCACACCCTGGCCTCCCGCGGACTGCGCGTCCCCGAGGACGTCGCCGTCGTCGGTTACGACGACATCGAGGACGGTCGCTACTCCAATCCGTCCGTCACCACGGTCTCCCCGGACAAGAAGGTGATCGCGGAGACGGCGGTGGAACGACTGCTCAAGCGGATCGGCAGCTCGACCCCCGTCCCGGGCATGGAGATCCGGGCGCCGCACCGGCTGATTCCCAGAGCCAGCACCATCGGGCGACAGGCGGCGGCAGCTGACCGATCGTGAGCATGCGGGCGCATGCCCGGTGCTCGATCACCTCAGAGAGAGGAAAATCCGCACAGGTCAGAAGCCACCCACATCCGCAAGCGCCGTCGCTTCCCAAGCTGAGAGCGCGAGTTGCGGCGACGACCTCTTCTGCTGCTCCTCGTCCGAGTGCTGGTAGACAAGCGCCGCTTACTCGGACGACTGCCCAGAACTTCCGGCACCGGCGCCGGGCCCCGGGTAGGGACTCCGGCGTCGGCTGAAGAGTCAGGAGCCGGAGCCGTCCAGGGGAATCCGGGTCCAGCTGAGGACCTGGGGGTTGTGCGGCTGGACGGTGGCCTTCAGGTAGTCCTTGGCGTTGTTGGAGCCGTCGACGGTGACGCGGTGCAGGTTGGGCACCGCGGCGGTCAGGTGGTAGAAGGACAGCCACGAGGAGCCGGCGGCCAGCGGCTGGTCGCTGTTGTAGAGGTGGCTGTCGCCGTTGAAGAGGTAGACCGGGCCGTCGAAGGCGGCCGACTCGCGGGCGATGGCGGCGACGATCGGCTGGAAGGCGTAGTAGTCGGCGTAGGAGGGATTGCTGACGGTGGGGTCGAACATGTCGGCCTGCATCATCAGGGTGACGGCCCGGTCGTGGTGGCGGCGGGCCGAGGCGAAGGTGTCGTGGATGGACTCGGTCACCGACGCCGTGCGGGCCAGTACCTCGGCGGCCTGCTCGGGGGTGGGCTGGGTGTTTCCGGTCCACGGCGCCATGCTGTTGTTGCTGCCCACCACGTCGAGCGCGGCGAAGGCGACGCCGGCACGGGTGTAGCGGACGTCCTCCGGGACACCCTCGTCGGCCTGCGAGGTCACCGGCACGCTGTTCTGGCCCAGGGTCCGGCCGGGGCTGGGGAAGAACACCTGGCGGATCTTGGCGAGACGCTCAAGCGGGTTGTAGGAGCCGTTGTTGGGCCGGTGGCAGTCGGTCCACTCGTTGTCGCCCACGGTGTACACCAGCGGGTCCTTGAACTGGTCGAAGTCCGACTTGATCATCTGGAAGTACGCGTCGCTGCACACCGACGAGCCGTTCTTGATGTCCCCGAGGTGCGTGACGAAGGTGACGTCGGGGTCGGCGTTGATCTCGCTGATGACGTGCGGGAAGTCGGCGATCTCGGCGTCGCCGTAGGGCATGTCGCCGAACACCGCGAAAGTGAACGGCGTGTCGTCGTGGGTGGTGGCCGTGTCGGCGGTGTCCGGGCCGGCCGAGGCGGTTCCGGTGGACACGGCGAGCGTGAGCAGGCTCAGGGCGGCTGTGGCGGACAGGGTGTGGCGCCACGATCTCATCGGGTTCTCCCTCACGGTCGAGCGGCCCCCGGGTGGGCCGGGGGCACGGCTGGTCAGCGGCCGGCGTGGGGGAAGCTGTGCGGCCCGCAGCGGCGCGGGCGGCACAAGCTGATCGGCCCGGCGGGGAGTCTGGCGGCCCCGGTTGGCCTCAAGGTCCGTGGGCGAACGGACAGGCGGTGAACTCTTGTCAGCGCTCCGGTGGCCGATGGGCGAGTGAGGCGGGACGTGAGCATCGGTCGCCGTCCCGCCCCAACCGGCCGCACGCCTACTTGTCGTCCGGGGTGATCTCCCAGGTGGTGTTGTCGCCGTGCTGCTGGGTCCAGAACAGCCGCCAGCCGTCACGGAACAGCGTCGGTACCTTGGCGCCGAGGATGCCGTCCGTGCCCGGGTCGCCGTCGGAGACGTGGATGCCGGTGATCTCGTTGTCACCGTCGTTCTGGATGCCGCCGTTCACCGCGGACAGCATGTTGTCCAGGGTGGCCGAGGGGTCGCGGCCCTCGGCCAGGAAGCGCACCGGCTGTGCGCCGCGCGAGTAGTCGGTCGTCGTGGCGAAGACGTATCCGGAGTCGAAGGCGCCCCGCTGGGTGTGCACGGTGTCGCTGGCGTCCTCGACGAACGCGACGTGCGTGCGGTCGAGGAAGGTGACGTTGTCGATGCCGGTGTGCGCTTTGTCGCCGGCGTAGAAGACGCTGAGCTTGCCGTCGTTCGAGCGCGGGTCGCTCTGTGTGAGCTTGTAGAGGGTGCCCCAGCCGCCGTAGCCGTCATTGGCCGTGCTGGTGGTGTTGGTGTCGCCGGTGGCGTCGAAATAGAACTCGCGGAAGTCCGTGCCGGGGCGGAACTGGCCGTTCTCCGGACGCTTGAGCGGGGTCGCCTTGGCCGCCTTCGCCAGGGCGTTGGCGTCGAACGCCTTGCCACTGGTGTCGGTCTTGGTGTCGTGGATGGTCACCCAGTGGGTGCTCAGGGCCGGACCGTAGTTGGTCAGATCCTTCTCGTCGTCGGTGAGCGCTCCGCCGGTGGGGTGCGCGCTGTCGACGTTCTGGTACGTGATGGGCGAACCGCTGTGGCGGGAGACCACCTGCAGCGCCTGGAGCCTGCCGCCCTTGGTCAGGTCGTGCTTGTCGTAGGGGATCAGCCGGTAGACGAAGCTGTTGGGCACCTTCGCCTTGTTGGCGACCATCGCTCCGCCGCTGTCCTCGACCATCCACAGGTTGCCGGCGGAGTCGTTCTGGATGCCCTCGTAGCCGGCGCGTCCGGTGACGAAGGAGATGTCCTGGACCTTCGAGTTGATGTCCGGGGTGGCCTGGAGCACGGCGCCCTCGGTCCCCTCCTCGGAGGTGAACAGCAGCCGCTTGGCCCAGGGGTCCCAGGTGGAGCCGTCGATGGCGGGAATGCTCGTGCCGTCGGTCTCCTTGGTGGCCAGCAGCGTCACCCGGTGCGCCTGGTCGGCGTCGAGGTTGACGCGGGTGATGTATCCGGCCTCGCCGCCCTCGTGGCCCTGGAAGAGGAAGTGCGTGCCGTACCGGTACGACGCGTCGGCGCCGTGCTGACCGGACAGCCTCAGGTAGGTGTTCTTGTCGGGCTCGGTCTTGCCGGCCTCGATCTTCACGCCCGGGGCCTGCTTGATGTCGGGGTCGGGCAGCAGCGTGCCGTCGCCGAGGTATCCGTAGTACGGGACCTGGTCGGTCGGGTTCTCCAGCTTCAGGGAGCCTTGCGCGACGGGGTGCTCGGTGAGCCCGGGCGACAGGACGTTCGGAGCGGTCACGCCGCGGGCGTCGGTGACAGCCGGCACCGACGACCAGGCGGCCACGCCGCCACTGGCGTCGGCCGCACCGGAGGACAGTGCGAGGCCGGCACCGATTGCGCCCGTCGCCACCGCTGTTGCGACAACGCGGCCACGTCTCTTCTTGGCCATGTGCGATCACCTTCCGGATGAGCGAGGGCACACAGTCAAGTCACAGCCGCCGTCACACGATGGCTGGATCGGTGTCAGTCCGATTGATGATTCGTGAACATCGCGCGGTCTTGCCCGGCAAGGCTGTACGGCAGCGGAGAGGCGGCTTGTGCGCAGCAGCACTATCAGTGGCGTCGGCCTCTCCCCTTCCGAGGTCCCGTGCCTCCGCGTCTCTGGGCCCGAAGATTGGGCACGAGGGTACGAGCACTCTGCGGATGCAGTCCGCTCGCTGTGCAGCACCGCGCTGACCTGGGACTGCACTCAGCCTGCCCGTCCTGCACAGTGCCGGACGCGCACCACACGTCGCGAACGGAAGGGACCAAACCGCTTGCGGATACAGGTGCTTGACCGCAGGGGATCTCGTGTCAGAGCGGGAGGTCGTCGGGCAGAACCCGGAACGCCTTGTGCCGGCCCAAGGGTCGCACGGCGCGGAAGTCCCGGCGGTCGAGGGTGAGGATCGCGTCGGTGTCGTAGTCCGCGGCGAGCGCCACGTTCACGGCGTCGGCGAGGTCCAGGTCGAGCGCGCCGTAGCGGACTCGGACAGACTGTGCGGCGCCCAGGTGGTCTTCCGTGATCTCCGGCAGGACGACCCGGCCCCGGCTCATCCAACGCCGCAGGTCGTCGACCGCGCTGACAGCTGCTGCGCGCCCCAGCTCACGCGTGGCCACGTGATCGAGTTCCGCCAGCAGGAGCGGGGACATGACCAGGAGCCCGGCCGCCATGATCGCCTCGTTCGCCGCTCCGTGCTCCGGGTGCCTGGAGTCGAGAGCGGCCAGAAGGCCGGACGTGTCCGCGATGACGATGATCACGCCTCGGTTCCGGAGTCCGTCTCGCGGCGGACCGCGCCGGCGACCGCGTCACGGACCTCGGCCTTGGACGCCGTACGACCCGGCCCCTCGAACGTCCGCGAGAACAGCGGCTCGTCCCAGACCCGGTTCGCCATCGCCGCGAGATGGATCCCCTGACGGATGATCTCGGCCTCGCTTATGCCCCGGCGCTTGGCCGCCTCCTTGATGATCGCCAGGTCTTCGGGGTCGGCATAGACGTTCGTGCGCTTCATGGACATGTACCAAGCGTAGTCCATGTACTGGATTGATGTATCAGTCGTCCTCCTCAGTCGTCCTCCTCAGTCGGGCTGCCGGGACGCCGAGCTGCCCTCACAGGCCCGGTCGCGGTGCCGGACCGATCCTGGGGAGATGGGCCCGTACGCAGCGCGGAACGGCCATCGCGCCACGCTGCCAGCAGCCGGGCGGCCAGCCGGGCCTCCAAGTGGCCGGTCGCCCGTACCCCGAAGACCACGTCGGCGTCCAACTGCGGCTCGTCCGCCAGCAGTCCGGCGACCACCTCGTGCCGTACGACCTGTTCGTGCACCGCGTCCGCCTCGACGTGCTCGGTGTAGAAGCGGACGGCCGCCGGGCCGGTGCCCATGCGGCGCAGGGCCTCGGACAGACGCCGGGAGGCGGGGGAAGAGGTGATCTCGACGGTCGCGAAGTGGCCGACGAGCGCTCCGCGCAGGGCCCGGTGCAGGCCGAACAGAGACATCAGGTTGACGGTGGTCAGGGCCTCGGCCGGTGCGGCGTCGACGTAGTGGCCGTAGGTGGTGTCCAGGCCCAGGTCCGCCATGAGGTCGGCGAAGAGCTGGGCGTGGATCTCGTCGGCGCGGCCGGCGCCGAACTCGTCGAACTCCACGGCGACCATGGCGGCCTTGGCCCGTCCGCGCAGCCGGGGGATGACCCAGGCGTGCGGGTCGGCCTCCTTGAGGTGGTAGAGCGAGCGCAGCGCGGCGTACTCCCGGAAGTGGTCGAGGGTGCCGTGGTCGCGCAGGAAGTGGGAGAGGCTGCCGTCGACCTCGCCGATCGGTTCGAGCTGGAGCTCGTCCAGGGCCTGCCCGGCGGTGTCGGACGCGTCGATCGGTACGTCCGCGCGCAGCGCGCCGAGGAAGCACTCCTCCAACCTGGCGCGCAGGGTGAGGAGGTGAGGGTCCCATTCGCGGTCGTCGGGGACGCCGTCGAAGCCGAGGTAGTGGAGTTCGTAGAGGATGTACAGGGCGAGTTGGAGGTCGTCGCCGTAGGGGTCGGTCTCGGAGGGGAGCGTGGGCAGGCCGGATTCCGGTTCACGCAGTACGGCGGTGAGCGCGGCCGAGAGCGGGCCGCGGGGCTCCGGCAGTCGTACGTTCGTCATCACGATGCCTCGTCCGGTTTCGTACGGCGGCGATGGCTGGTGTCGCACCATGGCGGGGTCCGGGTGCGGCGGCAGGTGCAGATGGCCGCTGTGAAGCGCTGCGACACATGCACCTCGCCGTCCTCGCCCACGACTTCGACCGGCCCCTCCACCAGGAGCGGACCGTCGCGCTGGATGCGGATGCGGCGGGGGTGTTCAGATCTGTTCGGCACGGATCACCACCAGCTCCTCCGTCGTACGGTCGGCGCTGTCGGTCACCATGCCGCGTTCGCGGAGCCAGCCGAGCCGGGAGCGCAGTACGCGGCCGAAGGGCAGCCGGGTACGGTCGACGACCTGGGCGTGCAGCCCGGCCGCGTGGAGCCGGGCCAGGGTCTCGTCGACGCCGCTCAGGTGGGAGTGCACCATCAGCAGCCTCCCCGCGGGGCGCAGGACCGCCGGTGCCGTCGCGCAGATACGGTCGATGAGCAGCCGGCCGTCGGGACCGGCGTCCCAGGCCCGGGCGCGGCCCCGGGGTGGGCCGTCGGCGGGTGGGGCCGGGACGTATGGCGGGTTGGTGACCACGAGGTCGAACCGGCGGCCCGGCACGGCGGACGCCAGGTCACCGTGGCGCACCAGCACCGTCTGCCCGTTCAGCAGGGCGTTGCACCAGGCCGCGGCGAGCGCCTGCCAGGAGATGTCCACCGCGGTCACCCGCGCGCCGAGCCGGGCCGCCTCCACCGCGAGGGCACCGCTGCCGGTGCCGAGGTCCAGGACCTCGGTCCGGCCGGTGATCCGCTCCCGGCGCAGCGCCCGGCCGAGCAGCCCGGTGTCGGCCTGCGGCCGGTAGACGCCCGGCGGGATCCAGCCGCGGAACCGGGGCGGGGAGACGAGGGAGTCGGTTGCCATCGCGGTGCCCCTGGTCAGCTCGACGCCTTCAACGGCCGCTCGGCGAGTGCGCGGGCGACTCCGCAGAGGTTGTCGGCCCTCGTGCGGCCGGTGCTGTGCGCCCGGTCGCGGCCGCGCTGTTCCTTCAGGTAGTCGGGGCCGGGTCCGGGTCCGAGGTGCCCGTGCGCCCACGCCTGGCCCGGGACCGTGCAGCCGATGTCCGTGAGAGCGCCGGAGATCTCGCTGATGACGTGGTGGGCGCCGTCCTCGTTCCCGGTGACGACCACGCCCGCGACCCGGTTGCAGGCGACGGGGCGGTCCTCGCCGCCGGTCCCGGACATCATCGCGTCCATCCGCTCCAGCACCCGCTGCGCCATCGACGGCGGCCGGCCCCGCCAGGTCGGCGAGGCGACGACCGGGATCTCGGAGCCGAGGAGCCGGTCGTGCACGCCCGGCCATTCGCCGCCGTCGCCCGCGTCCGTGACCACGCCGGGGGCGAGGGCCAGGTCCACGGCACTCACAGACTCCGTCTTCACCTCCAGCTCGGCCGGCCGCGCGGCGACCGCCGAGGCCGGCGCCTCCGTGTTGGAGGGTCCGGGGGATGTCTTCGGCGTGCCGTTGATGACGAGGGCTTTCACGGGTGCTCTCCACGTTGGTGAGAGTCATGCGCGCGGACCGGATCCGGCCCGTCGTGTCACACGGGTACCCCGGGGCCGCCGTCGTAACGAGCGAGCCCGGCGGGGGCTGTCACGCCGACCGGATCTCGCGCTGCTCCAGCGGCCGGACGGCGGGACCTTGGAGGATGCGGCCGTCGGTGGCGAAGCGGGACCCGTGGCACGGGCACTCCCATGCCTGTTCCGCGCGGTTGAACGCGACGAGGCAGCCGAGGTGGGGGCAACGGGCCGAGACCGCATGGAGCTGACCGCTGTCGTCCCGGTGGACCGCGCACAGGTGGCCGCCCACGCGCAGCACCGCTCCGTCTCCGGGGGCGACGTCCTCGGGTGCGGGTGCCGTGACGGGCGGCAGCCGGTCACCGACGAAGTGCCTGACCACATGTGCCTGGTGCTTGAGGAACGACATGCCTTCACGGACCACGGAACCGAGTCGGCGCGGGTCGTACAGGGCCGCCCATTCCACCTCCCGGCCTTCGACGAGGTCAGCGATCAGGAGGCCGGCCATGATCCCGCCGCTCAGGCCCCAGCCGCCGAAGCCGGTGGCCACGTAGGTGTGGCGGCTGCCCGGGTGCATCGGTCCTACCACGGGAACCGAGTCGGTGGAGTCGTTGTCCTGGGTGGCCCAGCGGTGGGTGGGCGTCAGGCCCGTGAACCGGCTGTCGGCCCAGGCGGTCAGGCGGGCGAAGCGTTCCTCGACGTCGGTACCGCCGGGCGCGCCGGGGATGAAGTGCTCGCCCGTGACGATCAGCAGGCGTTTGCCGTCGGCGTAGGGGGCGCTGCGCACGGACCGGGTGTGCTGTTCGGGGGTGATGTACATGTCGCGCGGCGCCCGGTCGGCGTCGAGGGTCCCCGCGACGACCAGCTCGGCGCGGGGAGAGCCGGGTGAAGAGCAGGGCCCGGTCGAAGACGGGGTAGTGCGTGGCGACGACGACCTCGCGCGCCCGCACTTCCGCACCCGCGTCGGTCGACAGGACGCACGGCTCGCCTTCGGTGAGACCGGTGACGCGCGTCCCCTCGTACACGGTGCCGCCGTGTCGGCGCAGGTCCTCGGCGAGTGCGTGCAGGTACTTCACGGGATGGAACTGAGCCTGGCCGCCCACTCGTACCGCGCCTGCCACCGGGTAGGGCAGCTCGGTGCCGGTGACGAACTCGGCCGGCAGGCCCGCGTCGCGAGCCGCCTCCGCTTCCGCCCGCACCTGCGCGACGTGCTCCGGATTCTCGGCGTACGTACAGGCCGCGGCCTCCTCCCACTCGCAGTCGATACCCAGGTCGCCGACGATCTCGGCGGCGCGGCGGATCGCCGCCGACTGCGAGTCGGCGTAGAGCCGCGCGCCCTCGCGGCCGCGGGTGCGGCGCAGGTGGTCGTAGACGAGTGTGTGCAGCGCGGTCAGTTTGGCGGTCGTGTGGCCGGTGACCCCGCCGGCGATCCGCTCGGCCTCCAGCACGGCCACCCCATGCCCGCGCCGGGCCGGCTCCCATGCCGTGCTGAGCCCCGCCATGCCGCCGCCCACCACCGCGACATCGACGGTGAGGCCCCCGGACAGCGGGGGAGCGGGCTCGCCGCCCGGTGCGGTATCGATCCCGTACGCCCCCGGAGTCCTTGCTCGCTGTTCATGGCCGCCGAGTTCCCTCGCTGCCGAGGCGACACGCACCGGCATGTTCGCGGTACGCGTGACCGTCACGCCCTTTTGGTCCGTTTCGGTGGAATCGTGCGCGGGGACCCGGATCGTGCGCGGGGACCCGGCACGGGCAGTGGTCGGCAAGGTGAAGGTCGCAGCTGAGGCAGTCCGCGGTCGGACGTTCCGTGAGGATGCCGCACGCGGGCGGAGGGAAGCGAGGGCACGAGCCATGACGACACCGATGCCGGGCACCCGTCCGCAGATCCACAGGGTCCGCACGGACCTGCTCGGGATCTACCTCAACGACCATCTGGCGGGTTCCACGGTCGGAGCCGGACGCTCTCTGTACATGGCCCGATCGCACCGCGACCCGCCCTTCGCGGAACCGCTGCGGCACCTCGCCGGCGAGATCGCCGAGGACCGTGCGAGCCTGCTGCGCATCATGCGGAGGCTGGGTGTGCCGAAGCGCCGCTACAAGGTCGCAGCATCCGGCGTGGCCGAGCGACTGGGGCGTCTCAAGAGCAACGGGCGCCTCTACAGGCGTTCACCTCTGACGCTGGTGATCGAACTCGAATTCCTCCGGCTGGGAGTGAAGGGCAAGGAGCTCGGCTGGCGCACGCTGCGCGCCCTGGCCGAGGCGGACGGACGCCTCGACGAGAAGGAGCTCGACGGACTGATCGCACGGGCCGAGCGGCAGATCAGCACACTGGAGGAGCTACGCGTCAGAGCGGTCCGCGACAGGTTGCTCACCGGCTGACGCGGAGCGGGAAGACGAACGGGTCGAAGGTCGGTTTCCGCTGCACCGCGCGGGTGCCGGTGAAGGTGCAGGTGCCGCCCTCGCTCGCCCACCGATTGAACTCCGCGCCCGGCTTCACCCCAGCGCGGACTTCACCAGGGAGGCCGCGGCCTTCATGCCGGCCTCGTTCGGGTGGTACGTGGTCCGTCCCGAGGCCGGCTTGTACTTCTCCACCCACGGGTCGGCCGCGCAGGCATCGTGGCCGTGGCTGGCGGTGGCGAAGCGGACCAGGGTCGCCCCGGTGTCGTTCGCCGCGTCGATGTACGCCTGTGCCAGACGGACGGCGACGGTGCGCTCGAACACGCGCTGGTCGGCGGTGAGTGGTACACCGGTGCAACCACCGGTGTCGGGCAGGAGGGTGGAGTAGCTCACCAGGAGGACGCGTGCCTGCGGGGCCCTGGCGTGGACGGCGTTCACGACGTTCTCGATCCGCCGGCCCACCGAACCGAGGGCGGTGTTGATCGCGGCCTGGTCCACGGTGCCGCAGTTCGTGCCGCCGCTGTTCTGGCAGGAGTACGTGACCATGCTGCCCAGGTAGTTGACGTCGTTGCCGCCGATGGTGATCGTGACCAGGTCGGTCCCGCTGTTCACGGCGTTGATCTGCGGCGGCTGCGAACCCTGGTTGGTGGTGAGGATGTTCGCCGTGGTGGCGCCGCTACAGGTGACGTCCGTCAGGTTCGCCCCGATGTCACGGGCCACGATGCTCGCGTAGTTGTTGCCCGACCGCATGCACGCGGCGGCCCCGCTGCTGGACTGCAGGGGTGGGATGCTCGGGCCCGCAGCGAACGAGCTGCCCATCGCGACGTAGTCGAGACCGGCCGCCGTGGTCGAGGCGGTCCCCGCCCGAGCGGTCTTCGTGGTGACCGAGTCGGCGCTCAGGGCCAGTTGCTCCTTCGACTGCCGGCTGGAGCCGTCCGCTGTCGCGCTGCCGCCGCAGGCCGTGAGGGTGAGGGCACCCACCACCAGGGCCGCACAGGCCAGCAGGGCGTTTCGTCGGAGTGTGTCCGCTGCCACAAGCTTCTCCTGTCTGCATGGTTCATGAGGTGTGGTCCGCTGCGGTGTTGTGGGAGGAGAGCACGCAGTGGCGGTACGTGGTTACTGGTGGAACCACGTGATGGCCGTTGCGTGACAGAACCAGGACATCCGGAGGGCCGGCGTTCGCCGACAGTGACGCGTACGCAACTCACCGGTTGCGATGGAGAGTTCAGACCGCGTGGCCGCGGCGGAGGACCCCCGCCTCCGCCGCCGCGTGGCCCGTGGTGCCCAGGACGACGACCTGGAAGGCCGCGCCGATGTAGGCGGTGACGAAGCGGGAGATCCTGCGAGTTCTGCTGCGCATACTGGGTTACCTGCCTTCCGGGTCCATGAGGTGCTGTTCGTCGAACGGGCGCTCAGGTGTCACCAGTTGGTGGCGTCGCTCATCGACTGCTGCCAGTACGTGGCCTTGAGCGAGTCGTCGATGTGGACGCCCTTGGCGGGCAGCGCCGGGTTGGCGGCCTTGCCGACGTTCTCGCTGAGGGAGCGGCCGAAGAAGTAGACGGTCAGGGACTTCACCGTGCGGCCGTTCGTGCCGCTGCCGTCGGTGGCGGACAGGCTCACGGAGGCGTACCCGGACTGGCCCGGCTCCAGCGTGACGACCGCCTGCGGCTGCGAGTCCTTGATGACCGGCGGCACCGACTGGGCGTCGGTGAACTGGAGGGCCGGGTAGCCGTACAGGAAGCAGGTCTTGCTGCCGGTGTTGGTCACCGTGAGCAGCATGTGGTTCACAGGGCGGCTCAGCGGGGCCGCGACCGTCTTGGTGTTGGACCCCTCGCAGGTGACCGGCTTGCCTGTCGAGCCGGGCGCCTTCGACGCGGAGGCGCCGCCGGCGGGCTTCGAACCGGCCGTGGTGGACCCGGCGGTGGACGTGCCGCCGGAGGAGCCCGTCGAGCCCGTGGAGCCGGTGGAGTTGGAGTTCGCGCCCGAGGGGGAGGCCGCGTCGGACGACGGGCTCGTGGAGGTGGTCGCCGCCGCACCCTCGTCGTTGGCGCCCGTTCCGTCGTTGCACGCGGTCAGGGAGAGAGCTGCGAGGACGGTGGTCGCGGCGGCGGCGACGAGACGGGCGCGGGAGGTGCGGAACCTGGACATGTTGTGGTGCCCCTTCGGTGTTCGGGTGGCGGTGGTGACTGGATGACCGAAGCTTGTGACGTGATCCGTCCCAACCGCCACGCCCGGCGGGGAGTTGGGGACGCTGGAACGCCGAAATGCGCTCTGACCAGGGCGAACACAGGGTCTCTGGAACGGGGGAATGGGACGCGGGGGTCGAGGGGAACGGGCAGCAGATCGTCGGGCAGTACCCGGATGGGGTGTGGCGGCGACCCCGCGGACGCACATCCCGAAGTCATGATCGACCTGGACCATCAGCTGGTCGCAGACGTGGGCCCCGTCTGCGGGTCCCGGCCACGTGCCGGTGAGCGTGCGCGATCGTGGGGTCCACCCGGCCGGCCCGGGTCAGGTCGGCCCGGCCCGCGTCCGAACGCGGAGCGCGCCCACGCCGTCTCATGCTCATCAGCCCTGTACGTACGGCCATACCGATGCGAACAGGGGCATGTCCGTCGGCTTCCTGGCATGGTGCAATCGGTCGAACGGCCGACAGTGAGTGGGGACGTATGGAGTACGCCGCCGAAGAGGGGCCGAGACCGAGCGCCCCGGGACCGGATCCCCGCGGGGCTGCCGGTCTCCGGGTGGGTGTCCTCGGTGAATTGACCGTGACGCACGACGGACGGGCCCTGAGCCTCGGCGGGCCCCGGCCCCGTGCGCTGTTCGCGCTGCTGGTGCTGGCACGGGGCGCCGTGGTCACGGGCGACCGGCTGATCGACGTCGTGTGGGGCGAGGAGCCGCCGCCGAGCGCGGTCGGTGCTCTGCAGGCGTACGTCTCGCGGCTGCGACGGCAACTGGAACCGGCCCGGCCGGCCGGTACCCGCAGCAGTGTCATCGTGCGGGAAGGCACCGGCTACGCGATCCGTCTCGCCACGGACGAGGTCGACGCCTGGCGGTTCGAAGCGCTGCTCAAGCAGGCCGGGCAGTCCGTGCCGCCGACGGAGCGGGTGGCCCTGCTCACCGAGGCGCTCGCTCTCTGGCGGGGCCCGGCCTTCGCCGGGTTCGCGGACGGGCCGTGGGCGCGGACGGAGGCGGCGCGCCTGGGAGAACTGCGTGAGGTGGTACGGGAACAGCTACTGGCCGCCCGCCTGGAGTGCGGGCAGCACACCGAGGCGCTGCTCACCGAAGCGGAGGACCTCGTCGCCGGACAACCCCTGCGCGAGGAGCGCTGGTCCCTGCTGGCCCTCGCCCACTACCGCGCGCACGGCCAGGCCGACGCCCTCTCCGTGCTCCGCCGCGCCCGCCGCACCCTCGCCGACCGGCTGGGCATCGACCCCGGCCCCGCCCTGCGCGGCGTCGAGGCCGAGGTCCTGTCCCACGCGCCGCGTCTCGCCGCACCCCTGCCGTCTGCTCCGCCCACGTCCGCGCCTGTGTCTGTGCCCGCCTTCGTGTTCGGCCGACTCGTCGAGCGGGAAAAGGAGTTGGCCGAGCTGCGGCACTGCCTGTCGGACGCGGTCGCGGGCCGCGGCGGGCTGGCGTGTGTGCAGGGCCCTGCCGGGATCGGGCGGAGCGCACTGCTGGCAGAGGCGGGGCGGCTCGGCAGGGAGTGGGGCGTACGGGTGCTGGACGTCGGTGACGGTCCGGAGGGGGCCCACGCGGAGGCGGCGCCGGGTTCCATGCGGCGTGAGCGGCACCGTCAGCAGTCCGGTGACGTGCAGCTTTCCCCCGGCACCCGACCGTGCGATCCCCCCGACGTCGTACGCCGGTTGCTGGGCGCGGTGGCCGCCGGGCCCGACGGCACGCTGCCGGCCACTGCTACGGCGGTGTTCGACGGGCAGGCCGCCGACGGTCCCGACGGCTTCGACGTCCTGCACGGGCTCTACCGGATCGTCGAGCGCCTGGTCACCGACGACCGCCCCGCGCGGCGCCCCCTGCTCCTCCTCGTGGACGACCTCCAGTCGTGCGACACGGCGTCCCTGCGTTTCCTGGCCCATCTGCTGCCGCGTATCCAGACCCTGCCGGTCCTCGTCGTCACCGCACTGCGCGCCGGGGAGCCCCCTGTCCGCCGCGAGGACGAGCAGGTGCTGGCCGACATCGTGCAGGACCCGACGGTGGTGCACATCCGGCCCGAGCCGTTGAGCGCGGGAGGTGTCGCCCTGCTCGTGCGCCGGCTGCTCGGTGCCGCGGTGGACGGGGAGCTCGAACGCGCCTGTCACCGGGTGTCGGCCGGTCTGCCGCTGCTGCTGACACACGTGCTCGGGGCGCTGGAGACGACGGGCACGGGCCCGCGCGCCGTGGAGGAGTCGGGCGTCCGTGCCGTCTCCGACCTCGTGCTCACCGTGCTGGACCGGTTGCCGTCCGCCGCCACGGCCGTCGTACGGGCGGTCGCGGTTCTCGACGGCGGCAGCGGTGACGGCGGGGCCTCGCTGCCGACGGTCGCCGCCTTCACGGAACTGTCCGAGCAGGACGTGGCCACGGCGACGGCGGCCCTCGTACGGGCCGAAGTGGTCCGTGACCAGTACCCGCTGGCCTTCGTCCACCCCCTGGCCGGCGAGGCCGTGCTGCGGACGGTGTCACCGCGGGAGCGTCCGGACCTGCACGAAAGGGCGGCAAGGCTCCTCGACCGTGCCGGTGCGGCTCCCGAGCGGACCGCCGCGCATCTGCTCCTGGTCCCCTACCGGGGCGACCCCTGGGTGGTCGGCGTCCTGCGCACCGCCGCGGCCCGCGCGACCGCCCGCGGCGCGAACGACGCGGCCGCCACCCTGCTCACCCGCGCGCTGCTCGAGCCGCCCGCGCCGGACGTCCGGCCCGAGGTGCTGCTGGAACTGGGGCGGGCCGAAGCACTCGTCGACGGGCCTGCGGCGGCCCGTCACCTGCGGGAGGCGTACGAGACGTCGCCCCGGGGAGCCGGCGCCGCGCGCCTGCTCGCGCAGACGCTGATCTACACCGGCAGGCCCGGCGAGGCGGCCGAGTTCGCGGCCCGGGCGGCGGCGGAGCTGCCCACCGGACAGGCCGCCGCGGACGACACGGCGGATACGGTGGATACGGCCGACGAGCGGCAGGGGCTGCTGGCCCTGGCGCGGCTCGGCGCCTTCGCGCACGGGCTGTACACCGTGGGCGGCGGCCCGGATGTCCCGGCGCCGACTCCCGTCGGGGACGGGCCCGGCGCCCGCATGCTCGCCGCCGAGGCGGCGAGGGACGCCACCGTGTGGGGCCTCGACCGCGCCGCGGCCGTCGCCTCGGCCCGGTTCGCGCTCACCGACCGGGTGCTGCTGCGCAGCGGAAAGGTGCTCTCGTGGTGCACTGCGGGGGTCGTGCTGCACCTGGCCGACGACGACGTCAGGCTGCTGTGGGAGGAGACGCTGACGTACGCCGGGCAGCGGGGGTCGCTGATCGGGACGCTCTCGGCGCACCTGTGGAACGGGTTCACACAGTGGCGGCACGGCGAGCTGCACCGGGCCCGCCGGTCGCTCGAGACCGCGCTCGAACAGTTCGGCGCGTGGGGGGTCACGCCCGGTGCCCCGCAGTGCCGCGCGTTCCTGACCGGGGTGCTGCTGGACCTCGGGGACACCGTCGGTGCGCGTGCCTGTCTGGAGCGGATGAGGGCGCGGGCCGGGGGCGCCGAGGGGGCGCGGCTCCGCGCGGAGAGCGAGGCGCGGGTGCTGATCGCCGAGGGCCGGTGCGCTCAGGCGCTGGCCGTGCTCGACGGCGTACGGCATCTCCAGCCGGCGGTGGTGAACCCGGTGTGGTGGGACGGGGAACTGCTGCGGGTACGGGCGCTGACCGGGCTGGGTGAGCGGGAGCCGGCCGAGCGGTTGGCACGGGAGCAGCTCCTGATGGCCCGCAGGTGGGGCGCGCCCGGCACCGTCGGCCGGGTGCTGCGGCTGCTCGGCGAGGCACGCGGGCTCGACGGCGGACCCGAACTCCGGGAGGCGCTCGCCCTGCTGGCCGACGGCCCGGCCCGCCTTGAGCGGGCCCGCGCCCAGCAGTCCCTGGCTGCCTTGACCTGCGGGGGTATCACTCACGACGCCGTCGGACGCCGATTCCCCCCAGCGTGACCGGCGTCCGACGGGCCGTCGGGCCGAGCATCAGACGGCCGACTTGCGATCGGCTTGCAAGCGGTTCGCAAGACCGGCGGCGCATCATCCAGTCCGCAACCGAATCAGCCGTAGCACGCGTCAGACACACCACAGAACGAACGGGGGTGGCCCGGGGGACGGGCCGGGGGGCGAAGAACATGAGCGAAGCGACACGCGACGGGGGCCAGTGGGCGGTACCCGGCTACACACAGGTCAAGGAGCTGGGTTCCGGGGCCAGCGGCCGGGTGGTCCTGGCCACTCACGACACGACCGGTACCCACGTGGCGATCAAGTACCTCGCCGAACAGCTCCGTGACGACCCCGCCTTCCGCGGGGTCTTCCGCGCCGAGGCCCGGCTGCTGGGCGAGCTGCGCTCCCCCCATGTCGTCGAGCTGTACGAGTACGTCGAGAGCCCGCGCGGCGCCGCCATCGTCATGGAGCTCGTGGACGGCGTGCCGCTGCGCAAGCTGCTCCGAGAGCACGGCGCCACGACCCCCGAGGCCGCACTCGTCGTCCTCAAGGGCTCACTGCTCGGCCTCGCGGCCGCCCATGCGGCGGGGGTCGTGCACCGCGACTACAAGCCGGACAACGTCCTGGTCGCCGCCGACGGTTCCTCCAAGCTCGTGGACTTCGGCATCGCCGTGCCGAGCGGGGTGGCGGCCAACGCCTCGGGCACCCCGACCTATATGGCGCCCGAGCAGTGGACCGGCGGTGCGGCCGGACCGGCGACCGACGTGTACGCGGCGACCGCGACGTTCTTCGAGTGCCTGACCGGGATGAAGCCCTACCCCGGCCAGACACTGGCCGAGCTGGCCATCCAGCACATCGAGGCGCCGATTCCGGACGAACTGGCCCCCGAGCCGGTGCGCCCGCTGATCCGCAGAGGCCTGGCCAAGACGCCCGAGGAGCGCCCGGAGAGCGCGGCGGCGTTCGTCGAGGAGCTCGAAGCCGTCGCCATGGCCGCGTACAGCGAGGACTGGGAGGAGCGCGGCCGACGCGAACTCGCCGCGCTCGCCGCCCTGTTGCTCCTCCTCTTCCCGTTGGCCGACGGTACGGCCTCGGGTACGACGGCCCTGGCCACGACCACCCTCGGGCCGGGCGCCCGGCGGCTGCCCGGCCGGAGGGGGAAGATGCTGGCCGGAGTGGCGGCGGGGGTCGTGCTGGTGGTCGGCGGGGTCGCGGTGACGGCGGTCGCCACGGGCGCGGTCGGCGGAGACCGCAGGACGAACGCCTCCGGGTCCGGTCCCGGGTCGGACGGATCCGGAGGCGGCACCGCTCCGAGCGGGTCGGCCGACTCCCCCGACGGGACCCCTTCGGCGTCGGACGTTTCCTCGTCGCCCTCGGGGACCGGGTCGCCCTCCGCGTCGGCGTCCGGGGACGACAGCGCCTCGCCCGGCACGGCCGGACCGTCCGGCGGGTCCGCGTCCGGTGGGGCGGGCGGCACGGGCGGCGGATCGTCCGGCACGGGAGGGACGACCACGACGGGCGGCGGTACGGGCACCACGGGCGGCGGCACGGGAACCACCGGCGGCAGTACCTCCGGTGGCGGCGCGACGACGAGCGGCGGCGGTACGACGACGAGCGGCGGCACCACGTCCACACCCGCGCCCACCCTCGATGTGAAGTCCGTACAGATCAACGCGGTCGGCCCGACCTCGGCGGCCTGCACCATCGTGGCCTCCGTCAGCGTGACGACCGACGGCGCCGCCGACGGCACGCTCTACCTCAGCTGGTACGTCAGCGACTCGGCCGGCGCGGTCGGGACCGTTGTGGCCACCGACTCGGTTGCGCTGCCCAAGGGGAAGACGCAGATCTCGAACCGCTACCCCCACTCCTTCGCCATCCCGACGCGCTACGACTACCTCGGCGTCGAGGTCACCACCGACCCGGCCGCCGACTCGGGCAACGGCTCCTTCCAGTCCACCGCCGCACCCGTCGATTGCGACCCGCCCCGATGAGCACACCTTCCGAGGACCCCCGACTGCGGTTCGCCCGTACCGATCCGCCGGTCCGCCCCGACGACCCGGATCTCACCGCCACCCTCCCACCGGCGGATCCGGCCGCGACCCGGCACCTCCCGCCTTCGGACGCGGGCGAGGGGGAGACCCGGTTCGGACCCGGAGTGCCGGGTGCGACGGGCACGGCCGACGACCGCGCGACGGGCATCTGGCGGGGCACGATCACCCCGGAGGTGCCGTCCCAGGCGAGCGCCCGGCGCCGTCGGCCGTGGTGGCGGCGCGAGCTGCGGTCCCTGCTGGTCGTGGTCGCCGTCGTCGTGGCCGTGGTGGTGGGCCTGCGCTCCTGCTCGCCCTCCGATCCCCTGCACGTGCTGGGCGCCACGGTCACCGTGCCCAAGGTGGGCCATTGTGCGAAGACGGTCCCGGTCACCGGCGTCCTGAGGACCGACGGCCACCCCGGCACCGTCGACTACCGCTGGAAGCGCAGCGACGGCACGGCCTCGGAAATCCTCCACCAGAAGGTCGGCAGGAACGTCGAGCGCTCCGAGGTCGTCCTGCGCTGGAGCTTCGACGGCCGCGGCACGATGAAGGCCACCGCCACCCTCGAAGTGCTCGCGCCGAACCGGCAGACGGCCTCGGCCGGCTTCACGTACGACTGCTCCTGACCACCGGGTTCAAGCAGGGCTGTCCCGGGTCTCGGACATCGCGGCCACGAGACCCGCCGCCCCGCACTCCCGAGCGATGGACCGCCCCCGGCTCAGCAGGGCGGCGGCCTCTTCCTGAGGCGCGTGTCCGGCGAGGGCGTACAGCGCGCGGGCGTACTCGAGGCGCGCCGGACCGGGCGCCAACAGGGCGACCGCCTCGCGCAGTTCGGGCTCGCCCTCGGGCCCGCGCAGCTCTCCGGCGATCCGCAGCACCCGCCCCAGCGTGCTGGGCGCTCCCCAGCCCTGGGCGACCTTCAGCTGCTCCTCGGCCAGGGTCAGCGCCTCGGTCCGTCGGCCGGCGCCCGCGAGCGCCTGCACCCGCAGCAGCGACCACGGCCACCACGCCGGGTTGGCCACGGCGGGCTGGAGGTGCCGTACGTCGTCGAGGGCGGCGAGCGCCTCCCCGTACCGTCCCTCGGCGTTCAGCACCCGTGCCTCGCTCTCCCCGAGCAGCCGCCGGCCCTCCGCGCCCCGGATCCAGCCGCGCATCCGCTCCAGGCAGGCGCGGGCCCCGGCGGTGTCGCCCAGGTCCAGCAGGACGGCGGTCAGGAAGGTGCGGCCCTGCGGGGCGCCCGGTGCGAGGCCCCAGATCTCCGACTGCCCGACCGCCGTCTCCAGTGACCGCCGTGCCGCGTCCAGGGCGCCGTGGTTCCACTGGGTGAAGCCGCGCCACAGATGCGTGGCGAGGACGGAGAACAGCGAGCCTCGCTCGACCGCGCGGACCACCGCGGCGTCCCAGAGCTCGCCGACCTCCTCGTCGGCGAGGTGCAGGACGATGCCGGCGGTGTACCAGAGCATCTCCTCACCGGCCGCCTGGAGCACTCCGTCGGCGACGGCGAAGCGGGCGAGCGCTACGGCCCGGGCCCGGTCGCTGCCGTCCGACGCCGCCTCCCGGGAGAGGTTGGCGGCGAGCATCCGGGCGCCGGGGCCTTCGCCCTCGACGACCGGGTCCTCGACGGTCCGCCACAGCTTCGGGTCCAGGCCGTGCATGAACCCGCTGATGCGCTCCAGCGCCAGCAGCCCCTGTCGTTCGTCGCTCAGCTCGACGGGCAGCTCCGCCGCCGCCCTGCGGGCGAACTCGGTCGCCTGGCCGTGGCCGCCGGCGAAGACCAGGATCCGGGCGAGCAGCAGGGCGGCCACCGCCCTGCGGCCCGGGTCGGCAAGGGTGTCGTACGCCTGGCGCAGGTGTTCCACGGCGGCCGGACCGTTGCCGAGCGTCTCGGCGCGCCCGAGTCCGAGCAGCACCTCGGGGCGGAGTTCGGGAGCGGGCGGTTCGTCGAGCGCGCGGGTGAGGTACGTGGCGGCGGCGTCGGGGGCGCCCCGGCCCGCGGCCTCCCGGGCCGCCGCGCAGAGGACGTCCACGACGTGCGGGTCGCCCCGGTGCGGGGCGAGCAGCAGCTGGGCCGCCGTCCGCTCGGGCGGCGCGTCGGCGGCCGACAGCGCACCGGCCGCCCGCTCATGGCACAACTGCCGCTCTCCGGGAGGAAGTTCGCGGTAGACGGCTTCCCCGACAAGGGGGTGCACAAAGGCGTACGGGTGGCCCTCGCGCAGGATCTCGGCCTGCACGAGCGGCACGATCGCCCGGGCCGCCTCCGCCTCCGGCCGCTCCATGAGTGCCGCCACCTCGGCGAGCGTCGCCGCCCCGTCCCCGAGCACGGCCACCGCCCGCGCCGCGGCCCGTGCCCCCTCGGGCAGGCGCGCGAGGCGGCCCAGGACCAGCCCGGACACCGCCCGCGCCCCGGTTTCCGCGACCTCCCCGCTGTGCGCGGCATCGGGCCGGGTCCCGCGCGAGTGCAGGGCCCGCAGCAACTGCCGCAGCAGCAGCGGGTTCCCGGCCGTGGCGCGATGGCAGGCCGCGGTGAACTCCTCGTGCGGCTCCTCGCGGAGCGTCTGCCGTACGAGACCGGCGACCCCGGTCGCGGTCAGCGGCGTGGGCCTGATCCGCACCACCGAGGGGTCCGTCGTCAAGGTCCCGGGCAACTCCTCGCCCTGCTGGGGCTCCCCCGTCCGCAGCGTGGCGGCGATGAGCACCGGCAGCCCTTCCAGCCGGCCCGCGAGATACGCCAGGAACCGCACCGAGCCGCTGTCGCACCACTGCAGGTCGTCCACGGCCAGCACCAGCGGTCCCGCCGCCCGCACCAGCTTCCTCGTCAGCTCGTACAGCCCGTTCAGCACCGCGAAACTCTGCGGCTGGGGCCCCCGCACCGCCCCGAAGACCGCCCCCGCCGCGACGGCGGACCCGGCGAGGAGCGACTCCTCGCTCTCGCTCACCACCCGCTCGAACAACTGGCGTACGGCCCCGTAGCCGTAGTCCTTCTCCCGCTGGCTGCCCCTCGCGGTCAGGGTCCGTACCCTTTGCCCGGCCGCCGCCTCGGACACCTCGCTGAGCAGACGGCTCTTGCCGATGCCCGCCGGCCCCTCGATGAGCACCACGTGGGGTCTGCCGTCCAGGGCCGAGCGCAGGCTGTCGTGCAGTGCGGCGATCTGGAGGGCGCGGTCCACGAGCACATCGGTCCGCGGGGCGGAGTACGGCACCGGTCCCGCCGGGCCTGTTCCGGGCAGGGCGGCCGTCCCGGCAGGCGCGGAGGCGGTGTCCGGCACCCGGCGGGCGGGAGCGTCGAGGTCGGGCGACTGGGCCAGGATCCCTGCCTCCAGGTCGCGCAGGACGGCCGTCGGGGTGCCCGGTCCGGCGGGCAGCAGCCGCCTCGCGCGGCGGAGCGCGTCGAGTGCGTCGGCCTGGCGGTGCGCGCGGTAGAGGGCGAGGGCGAGAAGACGCCAGCGTTCCTCGCGGAGGGGGTCCTGGGAGACCAGGGCTTCGAGTTCCGGCACGAGGACGGCGTCCTCGCCGCAGGCGAGGCGGGCGGAAAGCAGCCGTTCGCGGGCCAGCTCGCGCAGTTCGGCGAGGCGGGCCGACTCCTGGTGGGCCCAGGGCTCGTCGGCGTACTCCGCGTAGGCCGGGCCCCGCCACAGCGCGAGCCCGGACTCCAGGACGGACACGGCCTCCGACGGCCTGCCCTCGTCGGTGTGCACGGCGGCGGACCGCAGCGCCTCCTCGAACCGCCAGGCGTCCACCGCGTCGTCCGGCAGCCGCAGCGCGTACCCCGTCCGCTCGCTGACGATGACGCCCCCACGTGCCCTCGCCTCCCGCTCCGGCTCCAGACAGCGCCGCAGATGGGAGACATGGGCCTGCAGCGAGGCGGCGGCGCTCAGCGGCGGCCTGCCGCCCCAGACCCCTTCGACCAGCCGGTCCCGGGTGACCACGGAGCCCCGGGCGACGATCAGCAGGGCGAGGACCGCACGCTGCCGCCGGCCGCCCAGCTCCAGCGGGCGGCCCCGGAACGCGGCCCCTACCCCACCCAGCACGGTCATGCGCAGTTCGTGTAGCGACACACAGCGCATCAAACCAGAACATCGGTTCGCCAACGCCACATGTGCCGCACGGAGTCCCGGCAGTGTGAACCGGGCGGATCCGCAGTACACCCTGGTGAAGGAAACCACGGGCGGTCGCTCCGCAAGGCCGCAGCGCCCGACGACGCAGGCCCCTGCGCGTGCCCACAAGAGCGGACGCGGGTCACTCCGTCGGCAGCTGCAACTCCGTCTCCGCGCCCCAGCCCGGACGGTTGCGGAAGGTCAGGCGGGCGCCGAGCAGGCGGGCCTGGCCGGTCGCGATGGTCAGGCCCAGGCCGGTGCCGCCGGTCCGGGAGCCCGTGCGGAAGCGCTGGGGGCCGGAGGTGTGCAGTACGGCGAGCAGATCGGGCGGGAACCCGGGGCCGTGGTCGCGTACCCGGACGACCGGGCCGTCGACCTCCACCTCCACGGGCGGGGCGCCGTGCCGCAGGGCGTTGGCGGCCAGGTTGGCCAGGATGCGTTCGACGCGACGCGGGTCGGTCGCCACGACCGCGTCCGCCACGACCTGTACCCGCACGTCGTCGAGTCCGGCGACCGCACGCCGGGCCATGGCGCTCACCTCGCGCTGCTCGGTGTCCACCGTCGCCGTCCGAGCGTCGAGGCGGGCCACCTCCAGTACGTCCTCGACCAGCCCGCGCAGCTTCTGCACGCTGCCCGCCACCAGCTCCGATGCCCGGCCGGGCGGCAGCAGGCCGACCGCTGTCGACATGCCCGCGACCGGCGTGCGCAGTTCGTGCGCGATGTCGGCGGTCACCCGGCGCTCCGCCTCCAGGCGGGCCCCGAGCGCGTCCGCCATGGCGTCGACGGAGGCGGCGAGCCGGGCGATCTCGTCACGGCCGTGGGGGCGGACCCGGGCGTCGAGGTCGCCGTCGGCGATGCGTTCCGCCGTACGCGCCGCGGCCGTTGCCCGGCGGCCCATCCGCACGCCCAGCAAGAGTCCCGTCAGGGACACCGGCACGGTGGCGGTCGCGCCCGTGGCGAGCAGCGTCCGGTCGAGCACGGCCAGGGAGTGCTCCTCGGGGCCGTACGAACGGGAGAGTGCGAGCACCTTCCGGTCCGAGAGCCGGGTCGCCGCCCACAGCACCGGATGGTCGCCGCCGTCCTGCAGATAGGTGACGCGTACGTCGCGACGTACGGCCCGTGCCACCGGGCCGGGCAGATCGGCGGGGTCGATCCGGGCGCGGGTGCCGCGTCCGGCGGCGCGGTCGTCGGCGGCGCTCAGCAGCTCCTGGTCCAGGCCGGAGCGGGCGGTGGCCAGCTGGTCGGCGGCGGTGATCCGGTGCACCAGTACCCCGATCGCACCCGCCACGCAGACGGCCGCGGCGGCGACGGCCAGGGCGACCTTCGTTCCCACGTCGAGGGCGGGTGGCCTCACGGGAGCAGCTTGTAGCCGAAGCCGCGTACCGTCTCGATCCGCTCCCGGCCGATCTTGGAACGCAGTCGCTGCACATGGACGTCCACCACCCGGGTGTCACCGGACCAGGCGTAGTCCCAGACCCGCTCCAGGAGCAGATCCCGGGTGAGCACGGTCCCCGGCGACGCGGCGAACTCGGTCAGCAGTTTCAGCTCGGTCGTGGTCAGCGTGAGCGGCTTGCCGTCCCGGTGCACGGTCAGGGACACCGGACAGAAGACCAGGTCCCCGAAGCGCCGACGCGGGCTCCGAGCCGGCCGGTCGGCGGGTGTCGCGCGGCGCAGCAGGGAGCGGATGCGGGCCACCAGGACGGGGCCGTCGAAGGGCTTGGTGACGTAGTCGTCGGCGCCCGCCTCCAGACCCATCACCACGTCCACCGGGTCGTTGCGGGCCGAGATCAGCAGCACGGGCACCCCCGACTCCTCGCGGATACGGCGGGCCAGACTCACCCCGTTCAGGCCGGGCAGCATGATGTCGAGGACGGCCACGTCCGGGTGGCGTTCCTGGAACAGCGCGAGCCCGGTCAGACCGTCCGCCGCGCTGCGGACCTGGTAGCCGCGCTGCTCCAGGGTGAGCCGGGTGGCCTCCCGGATCAACTCGTCGTCCTCGACCAGCAGAACGTCGTGCATGGGGGTTTCCTCTCCGACGGTCGTCTTCCCGTGCGGTCCGTGGGGTGCGTGGCGTCGTCAGCTGTCCGGCAGGTTCAGGTTCTGCGTGCTGTCGAAGCCTGTCGCCCAGCCCGGTGCGGGGGGATGGACGGGAGTGATCTTCACTTCGCCGTAGTACGCCACGGAGGCGCGCCGCGCCTGGCCGCTCAGGACGACCTGGACCCGGTAGGTCCGGTGCTGGTAGTCGGAGCAGTCGGCTCCGCAGACCACCTCTCCGGTGGCCAGGGTCCGGGAGGCGCCCCAGCGCCGCCACGTCAAATGGTCCAGAAAGATGAGCTCGGTCAGATCGATCGTCGTGGGGCGCTGCCAGGCCCGCCCGTACTGGTCCTCCACGTACACCGGCCCCGACCAGGGGATCGCCGTCGGCGCCGGACCCTCGACCCGTACGCCACCGTTCACCCCGCCGCACCCGGTCAGACAGGCGGCCAGCACGACGCACGGCACGACGGACGGAACGAATCGACGACTTGGCACGGCCAGCAGCCTGACCTGCGTTTGTAACAGCTGCCCATCAAAGCGACATCGACATCGATACGTCATCGCCGCACAGCTGACGAACAGCTGTGCGGCAGCGTTCCTAGCGTCCCTTCGGTCACTGCCACCCGGCACTCCAGCACTGGGGGAACCTTGCGCAGAAGAGCGAAAGCAGCATGTGCGGCCACGGCCGCGACGACGGTGGCGGCGGCCCTCGCCACGGGACTGACCAGCACGGCACAGGCGACGCCCGTGCCGACAGCGGTGCCGAAGGCCGTCAAAAGCGCGGAAACCACCGCCAAGCACCGCATCACCCTCATCACCGGTGACCGAGTCGTCGTCGACGCCAAGGGCCGGGTCGTCGGCATGGAGCGGGCCAAGGGGCGCGAGCGGATCCCCGTGCAGATCCGCAAGGCCGACGGCCACACCCTCGTCGTTCCGACGGACGCGGCCCGGATGATCGCGAGCGGCAGGCTCGACCAGCGGCTGTTCGACATCACCGAGCTCAACAAGACGGCCACCCGCAAGCTCCAGAGGAACGGCCTGAAGGTCATCGTCGGCTACAAGGGCGCGGCGCAGTCCGCGAAGGCCGACGTCCGGGACACGGGAACGCTCCGCCAGGCCCTCAAGACCCTGAACGCGGACGTACTCCAGACGCCCCGCAAGGAAACGCCCGAGCTGTGGCATGCCGTCACCGACGGCGACACCATCGCCTCGGGCATCGCCCACGTCTGGCTGGACGGCGTCCGCAAGGCCAGCCTCGACAAGTCCGTGCCGCAGATCGGCGCACCCGCGGCCTGGGCCAAGGGCTACACCGGCAAGGGCGTCAAGGTCGCCGTACTGGACACCGGTGTCGACACCGACCACCCGGACCTCAAGACCCAGGTGATCGCGTCCAAGAACTTCACCACGTCCACCACCACCCTCGACCACTTCGGCCACGGCACGCACGTCGCGTCCATCATCGCGGGCACCGGCGCCAAGTCCGGCGGCAAGTACAAGGGTGTCGCGCCCGGCGCGCAGCTCCTCAACGGCAAGGTCCTGGACGACTCGGGCGCCGGCGACGACTCCACCATCCTCGCGGGCATGGAGTGGGCCGCCCAGCAGGGCGCCGACGTCGTCAACCTGAGCCTGGGCGCCACCGACACCCCCGGGATCGACCCGCTCGAAGCGGAGGTCAACAAGCTCTCCGAGACCAAGGGCATCCTCTTCGCCATCGCCGCCGGCAACGAGGGCGAGGACGGCCCCCAGACCATCGACTCCCCCGGCAGCGCGGCCGACGCGCTCACCGTCGGCGCCGTCGACGGCAACGACAAGCTCGCGAGCTTCTCCAGCACCGGCCCGAACGCCGACGGCGCCCTCAAGCCGGACGTGACCGCGCCCGGCGTGGACATCACCGCGGCCGCGGCCCCGGGCAGCGTCCTCGACAAGGAGGTCGGCGAGAAGCCGCCCGGCTATCTCACGATCTCCGGTACGTCGATGGCGACCCCGCATGTCGCGGGCGCCGCCGCCATCCTCAAGCAGGAGCACCCGGACTGGACGTACGCCGAGCTGAAGGCGGCCCTCGTGGGCTCGGCCAAGGGCGGCGACTACGCGCCGCTCGAGCAGGGTTCGGGCCGTATCGCCGTCGACAGGGCCATCGGCCAGGAGGTGCTCGCCGAGCCGTCCTCGGTGGACTTCCCGGCCCAGCGGTACCCGCACACCGATGACACCCCGGTCACCAAGCAGGTCACGTACCGCAACCTCGGCACCAAGGACGTCACGCTGGCCCTGTCGGCCACGACCCGCAATCCCGGCGGCCGGGCGGCCCCGGCGGGGTTCTTCACCCTCGGCGCGACGACGGTCACCGTCCCGGCCGGCGGCAAGGCGTCCGTCGACGTCACCGTGAACACCAAGCTGGGTGGCTCGCAGAACGGCACGTACTCGGCGTACGTGACCGCCACGGGCGACGGCACGACCGTCCGCACCGCGGTGGGCGTGCTGCGGGAGTCGGAGATGTACGACCTCACCGTGAAGTTCGTCGACCGCCCCGGGCAGACCCCGACCCACTTCACCAGCCTGTCCTCGACCGTCCGCGGCAGCGGTGGCTACACGAACCAGACCACCGACAACACCGTCACCTTCCGCGTCCCCAAGGGGGGTTACATCCTGGACTCGTTCAGCATGAAGAACCCCGACTCGACCGCGGGCGGCGTCGACTGGCTGACCCAGCCGGTGCTGAACATCACCAAGGACACGACGGTCACGTTCGACTTCAACAAGACCAGGTCGGCCGACATCACCGTGCCGGACACCCGGGCCAGGCCGCTGACCGCCATGGTGTCGTACGAACACCGGCCCGCGGACGTGGCGTTCAGCATGGTCACGCCCTCCTTCTCCGACATACGGCTCGCGCACGTCGGCCCGGCGATGCCTTCCGGTCTGCTCCAGACCTGGTCCGGACAGTGGAACAAGGGCAGCAGCGCCGAGTACGACATCGTCGGCGGGGCCGAGGTCAAGAAGGTCTCGGGGGCGCGGGTCCACCACTACAAGGCCAGTGAGTTCGCCACGATGAGGGCCGGTCTGGGCGCCTCGACTCCCGGCAAGACCGGCATCCTCGACATGACCGAGTCCGTGTCCTCGGGCTACGGTCTCCACACCCCGGTCGAGCAGAAGCTGCCCGCCACCCGCACGCTGTACCTGTCGACCGGCGAAGGGGCCGAGTGGTACCTCGACTTCGAGCAGTACTCGGGGAAGAAGGACTCCGACGGCAACCCGATCTCCGACGCGCACTCCGACACCGGTGACTACCTGAAGCTCACCGGGGGCAGGACCTACCGGCAGACGTTCAACACGGCGGTGTTCGCGCCGCGGGTGGTCCCCGAGGAGTTCGGCGTCTTCCACAGCATGGACGGGATCTACGCCATGCTCCCGCTCTTCGCCGACGGCAAGCGGCATGACGCGGGGTCGGATCTGACCTCGGTGCGGACGACGCTGTACCGCAACGGCAGGAAGGTCGGCTCGAACGCCGACCCGCTCACCGGCAA
Source organism: Streptomyces sp. NPDC001617 (assembly GCF_053596855.1). NCBI lineage: Bacteria > Bacillati > Actinomycetota > Actinomycetes > Kitasatosporales > Streptomycetaceae > Streptomyces > Streptomyces sp. NPDC001617. The sequence continues at coordinate 236,270 of NZ_JBSFHA010000003.1, read as the reverse complement.
CAAGACGTTCAAGGTCCCGGCCGGCGAGGCCGCGTACCGGCTGACCACCTCGGCCGGCCGGAGCACCGAGGTCGAGGCCGCCTCGTCGCGGATCGACGCCAGCTGGACGTTCCACTCGAAGGCGCCGTCCACCGGCCTGCCGACCGAACTGCCGGTCTCCACGGTCCGCTTCAACGCGCAGACGGGACTGGACAGCCGGGTCACGGCGAGCCGGACGGTCACGTACCCGGTCGCCGTCGAGGGCGCGGCAAGGAGCCTGGGCCTCAAGTCGCTGTCGGTGTACGTGTCGTACGACGGCGGCAGGACCTGGAAGAAGACCGACGTCAGGAACGGAAAGATCACCGTCAGGAACCCGGCGAAGGGGAAGGGCATCTCCCTCCGCGCCAGGATCGTCGACAAGAAGGACAACACATCGACGATATCGATCTACAACGCGTACTACGGCAAGTGAGGCCGACGTTCGCTGACGTGGGTCGCTGAGTGGGCCGGTCTGCCGGAGTCACGAGCTCCGGCAGACCGGCTCTTCGTCGTACACCTCTTGTTCCGCATGGCTCCGCGGCTCGGCGAAGCAGACGCGTCGAATTGAACCCTTGACTACGCTTGGGGTGAAACAGTCCATTACAGGATAAAATCAAACAATTTCTCTAAGGAACCTGAAATGGTTCTCCGCGTCAGTCTTCCGACCGTGAAGCGCAGGTCCCTCGCCCGTGCGTCTGTGGCGATCGCGGTCGCCGCCGGCCTGACCCTGGCCCAGGCCTGCGGCGGGGGCGGCGGGGGCGGCCGGGGCGGCGGCGACAGTCTCACCGTCGGCGTGCTGCTCCCGGGTGGCGGAGCCTCTCGCTTCGGACAGTTCGACAGACCTCTGATCGAGAAGGAACTGAAGCAGCTCTGCCCGCACTGCCCCGCGGCGGCCGTCGCCGCAACACCCGACCCGACGGTCCAGCAGCAGCAGCTCGACGCCATGATCGCCAGGGGGGTGGACGTCCTGATCGTCGCCGCCGTCGACGCCAAGGCGATGCGCTCGTCGGTCGAGGCCGCCCATCGGGCCGGCATCCCGGTGGTCGCCTATGACCGGCTCGCACAGGGCCCCATCTCCGGTTACGTCACCTTCGACGGCGCGACGATCGGCAAGCTCCAGGGCGAGGCGCTGCTGCAGGCCATGGGCGCGAAGGCGGACGGCAGCCAGATCGTCATGATGAACGGCGCCACGATCGACCCCAACGCCGGCTGGTTCAAGCGGGGAGCACTCTCCGTCCTCCAGGGCAAGGTGAAGATCGGCAAGTCGTACGACACCGTCGGCTGGCGGCCGGAGAACGCCTACGTCAACATGACCGGCGCCATCTCCGCTCTCGGCCCGGGCAACATCGACGGCGTCCTCGCCGCCAACGACAGCCTCGCCGGTGCCGTCATCTCCGCCCTCAAGGCCAGCGCGGTCAAACCGCTGCCTCCGGTCACCGGCCAGGACGCCGACCTCGCGGCCGTGCGGCGGATCGTCGCGGGCGACCAGTACATGACCGTCTACAAGCCCTACAAGCGCGCGGCCGACGCCGCCGTCGAGATGGCCGTGGCCCTGGGGCGCGGCGAGTCGGTCGGGTCCATCGCCACCGGCACCGTCGACAACGCCACCACCAAGGACATCCCGGCGGTCCTGCTCCCCTCGGTCTCGGTGACGGTCGGCAACATCGAGAACAGCCTGGTGAAGGACGGTATCTACACCATCGCCCAGATCTGCACCCCGAGGCTCCGGGCCGCCTGCGACAAGGCCGGACTCACTGGATGAGCCTCGGCGGATGAGCCTCACCCGATGAAATCTCAGCGAAGGTGGAGGGAGGTGGGCCCGTGGTCCAGCCCTTGCTGGCCTTGCGCGGCGTCTCCAAGCGCTTCGCCGCCGTCCAGGCGCTGGTGGACGTCGAGCTGGAGATCAGGGCCGGGGAGGTGGTCGCCCTGGTGGGTGGCAACGCCGCCGGCAAGTCCACCCTGGTCAAGGTGATCTCGGGGGTCGGGCCCGCCGACAAGGGCGTCATCGAGTGGGAGGGCGTCGCCGTCCAGATCAAGCGTCCCCAGGACGCCCGGGTCCTGGGGATCGCGACCGTCTACCAGGACCTCGCGATGTGCGGCAACCTCGATGTCGTCGGCAATCTCTTCCTCGGCCGGGAGATCCACCGGTTCGGCATCCTCGACGAGGTGGAGATGGAGCGCCGGACCCGCGAGCTGCTGAAGACCCTGTCCATCCGCATCCCCGACGTACGGGTGCCGCTCGCCACCCTGTCCGGCGGCCAACGGCAGGTCGTCGCGATCACCCGCTCGTTCCTCAGCGCGCCCAGGCTGCTCCTGCTCGACGAACCCACCGCCTCCCTGGGCATCGAGCAGACCAACCAGCTCCTCGACCTCGTGGAGGAACTGCGCGACCAGGGCGTCGGGGTACTCCTCATCAGCCACAACATGGGGGACATCAAGGCCGTGGCCGACCGGGTCGCCGTCCTGCGCCTGGGCCGCAACAACGGCCTCTTCGACGTGAACACCACGCCCCAGGAACACATCATCGCCTCCATCACCGGCGCGGCGGACAACTCCGCCCCCCACCGCCCGGCGAACCCGGAGGAGACATGGCCGTGAGCGGGAGGTGGAGATGGCGGGGCCTCCGGGCGCGCGCCGCAGATGCCCCGCCCGCCGCCGAGCGGCCCCGCGACGGACGTCTCAGGTCGTACGCGGGTGCGGTGCGCCGCAGAGTGCACGACGGTGAACTCGGCCCGGCCCCGGCCCTGCTCGCTCTCGCCGTGACCTGGATCGTCTTCCAGAGCCTCAACGACAACTTCCTCTCGCCGCGCAACCTGTCCGTCCTCAGCGTGGACATCGTCGGGACCGGCATGATCGCCGTCGGCGTCGTCTTCGTGCTGCTGATCGGCGAGATCGACCTGTCGGTGGGCTCGCTCGCCGGCCTGTCCGGCGCCCTGTTCGCGACGCTGAACGTGAACCACGGGATGCCGGAGTCGCTCGCCGTGATGATGGCGGTGCTGTGCGGTGCGGCCGCCGGAGCGTTCCAGGGGTTCGTCTTCACCAAGATCGGCGTACCCGCGTTCGTCGTCACCCTCGCGGGCCTGCTGGCCTGGAACGGTCTGATGCTCTACCTGCTGGGGCCGGAGGGCTCCATCAGTTTCAGCGGGGACGGGCTGGTCGCCGAGCTGACCAGCCGTTACTTCAGCACCGCCGTCGTCACCTACGGCCTGGCCGCGCTCGGCACGGCCGCGTACCTCCTCGCCTCCTTCCACGACCGCAGACGGCGCGGCGCCGCCGGGATGCCGTACCGGCCGGTGGGCGAGATCTGGGCGCGCACGGCCCTCCTCGCGGTGGTCGCGTTCGCCACCGTCTATGTGCTGGACGGTTTCGAGGGCCTGCCGCTGGCGCTCCTGATCTTCCTCGCGGTGATCGTCGCCACGGACCTCCTCCTGCGCCGCACGCCCTACGGCCGGCAGGTCCTCGCCCTGGGCGGCGGTGTGGAGGCCGCCCGGCGGGCCGGCGTGGATGTGTCACGCTTGCGGGTCTCGGTGTTCCTCGTCTCGGGGACCCTGGCCGCGGCCGGCGGCCTGTTCGTCGCGTCCCGGCTCACCTCGGCGACCCAGGTCCCGGGCTCCGGCATGCTGCTGATCAACGCCATCGCCGCCGCGGTCATCGGCGGCACCAGCCTGTTCGGCGGCCGCGGCTCGACCTGGTCCGCGCTGCTGGGGGTGCTCATCATCCAGTCGATCGCCTCGGGCATGGCACTGCTGGGAGTCCAGCCCGCGGTCCAGTTCATGATCACCGGCGGGGTGCTGCTCATCGCGGTGGTCTTCGACTCGCTGGCGCGGCGTGCCGCGGAGTCGCGGGGGCGGGCCTGACGATGCCTGGCGCCGGCCACCCCTGACGTCGGACGCCCCGAGGGCTCGGATCAGGCAACGTCGTGGAGGACGGCCACGCTACTGGGGCTCGCGGTCGAGTCCGGTCCGGTGTCCGTCGAGCGGCTCGGCAAGGCGAGGGAAGTGTCCGCGAGAACCCCGGTCGGCGAGCCGGACGGGCCGGCCCGGCTGCGGGAGGGCGACCCGGCCGTCGAGCATCCCGAACTGCCCGTGGAGACGACGCCCGCCGCCCGGGAAGAAGCTGCTCGACACGGACGGCGACGAGCTGTGGACGAACGGCTGAAAGACGTTACGAGGTCATTTCGCTGAAGAGCCTCACGGAGTGACGGGACTTCCGCACCGGCCGGCTATCGGCTCGACGTCTCCGCTTCACGGGACACCAGTTGGCACGGTCAGCGTTCGCAGCGGATCGAGGCCAGTTGGGCGTTCCGCTCGGGCAGCACGGACACGACCGACCCGCTTCCGGTGACCGTGCTGCGCTTCCAGCCGCCGACCGACCCGAACGGCGTCGCCCCGGCCGACACGACCTTCACGGTCCCGTTCACCGTGCAGCAGCAGGGGCCCCGCAAGCATCGGGGCCTCGACACGGTGAAGGTCGAGGTGTCGTACGACGACGGCGCGACGTGGACGAGTGTCCCCGCGAAGGTCAGGGGCACCACCGGGCACGCCGTCCTGACCCACCCCGCGGCGTCCTCCGGCAGCGGCTGGGTGTCACTGCGCGCGAGCGGTGAGGACCACTCCGGCAACACCTTCAGCCAGACGGTGATCCGGGCCTACCGCATCGGCTGACGTTCGCCCGGGGCCGGGTGGGACGCTGTGCCTCCCACTTGGCCCCGGAACACGGCCACCACGGCTCGGGGCCCGGAAGGACGGACAGCCGCGGTCGACAGCGGTGCGGCCAGATCGCAGGCCGTGCTGTTGATGTCGAGTGCGGGACCGGCCGGGTCGGGATGCGAGGTGGTTCCCCCTGTTGGATGGTGGAGTCATGAACCATCACCACCACCAGTCCCATCGGGCGATCGACATCGACACCCGGCTCGTCACAATCGGTGCCGTGCTCACCGCGACCGGTGCCGTGGTGGCATGCACCGGCATGGCCATCGGGGCCTTCGCCGTGCTCACGGCAGGCCGGCGCATGATCCGCGACATGGACGTGCCCCCGACCCAGCAGGCGGCCGCGAAGTGGCAGCAGGCCAAGGAGGCGTCCCGAGCGGCCATGCAGGCGTGGCAGTCCGCGTCCGATGCCCAGAACGGGTCACTCGCCCGCTAGGGCCGGCTCACGAGCGCTGCCCGCCCGGCTTCTCCTCCTGCCCCGTCTCCGGGGCAGGAGGAGGTGTGAGCCACGCCGTCGCGACGTACGAGACCACGACCGCGACGATCACCAGCGGCATGACGGTGAGCCCCTGTGACCCGATCAGCAGGGTGGCGAGCAGGACGGATACCAGCGGAAGTCTCAGCATCGCGGCACTCATCGCTCCGATGCCCATCGCGAACCCCGCGACCAGGGTCAGCCCCGGCAGGTGGGAGAGCAGGATGCCGCCCGCCGCTCCCACGAACATCGCGGGAAAGATCGGGCCTCCCCTGAAGCTGCTGAGCGATGCGCAGTAGGCCAGGCCCTTGCACAACAACAGCAGGAACAACGCTCCCACCGAATAGGCGGCGCTGTGTGTGAGGAACGGATCCAGCGCGGTCTGCCCCGAATACAGCACATCGGTCGCTGCTTTGTCGGTGCCCTCCGCGTAGCCGATCGCCAGCCCCGCCACGACCAGGCCCATGACCACCGTGGCCGGCACCCGTCGCCTCTCGACGTGCGTCCTGAGCCGGATCGCGAGCCATCGGATTCCCAGACCCACGAGTGCCGCCGACAGTCCGATGACCAGCGCCCAGCCGAATTCCGCCGCTGTCGGGCGGGTGGCCTCGGGCACGTCGTGAAGTGCCAGCGAGTAGGTGCCCAGCCCGGTCCAGGATCCCAGCCCCACGAAGATGAGTGCGCCGATGCCCGCGGCCAGCAGGCCGGGCACCAACACCAGCGCCATCATCGGCCCACCCAGCCCTGAGGCCTCCATCAGGAGGAACGCTCCCAGCAGCGGTGACCCCAACAGCGAGCTGACGGCCGCGAAGCTGCCCGCCGCACCCAACACCGCGATCGCCTGCTCCGGGGGGTCACGCTTGACCATCCGCACGGCTCCGGCGGCGAGCCCGCCGCCGAGCGCCAGGAGAGGCGACTCGGGTCCGAGGACGGCAGCGAAGCAGAGCGTCGCCAGGGCGGCGAAGAAGATACCGGGCAGCTCGATGGGGGTGGGCACACCGCCGGCCTTGAACCCGCCTGTCGGTTCATGGCCGCCGTGTCCCGGAAGGTACCGAACCGTCAGTCCCACGAGCAGCCCCCCGACGGCAAGGAGCGGCAGCGGCCACCACGGTGGCGTTCCGTCGAACCCCAGCGACTTGGGCAGATCCGTGTAGATCAATGGCTGAAGTTCGCCGACCAGTGCGAGGAAGCCGAACGCCGCCGCGGACACCGGCACGCCGATCAGCGCCGCCATCAACAGGAGCACCAGGTACGCGCGGCTTCGAAGAAGCGTCAAGGGGTCCTTGGGCGACGCGGCCTCGGGCCCAGTCGTGGCGACCGGCATGCGCATTGTCTCCTCGCGACGCGGACCCGTTGTGGCCTCACCGGCCGCCTTCAGCGAACCTGGAGCGCCCGGCCACCCGATGCGAGTGGCGCGGTTCCGAGCTTGGCACGGCGTTCCCACGCAGGCATTTCAACGCCGCCGATGGGTGTCACTCCGACGCGTCAACCTCGACCATCCGGACTAGGAAGGATCCGCGCGATCAGTCAGCCCGTTCTGGCCGTCAGTGGTGGACCGTCAGTGGTGGAAGCCGGCGCGGTTCGCGTCCTGCGGCCGGCCTTCCTCTAGGTGCTTGATCGCTCGGCGCATGTCGTCGGCGAGGAGTTCGATTTCGTCGCGGTCGACGCCGTGCCGGATCAGAACGCGCTGGATGACCGTCTCCTGGCGGCTCGGCGGCAGCGGGTAGGAGGGCACCTGCCAGCCGCGCATCCGCAGCAGGTCGGAGAGGTCGTAGAGACTCCAGCTCGACGACGCCGGGTCGGTCAGCGTGTACGAGACGGCCGGGAGGGCGCCTTGGCCGTCGTAGAGGAGGGTGAAGGGGCCCATCTCGGTGATCTGGCGGGCCAGGTGCTGCGCGGTGTCGGCGCAGGACTGGTAGACCCGCCGGTACCCCTCCCGGCCGAGGCGCAGGAACATGAAGTACTGGCTGACGACCTGCCCGCCGGGGCGGGAGAAGTTCAGCGCCAGGGTCGGCATGTCGCCACCCAGGTAGTCGACGTGGAAGACCAGGTCCTCCGGCAGGGCGGACTTGTCGCGCCACAGCGCCCAGCCCACGCCGAGCGGAGCCATGCCGTACTTGTGGCCGGAGGCATTGATGGAGGCGACTCGGGGCAGCCGGAAGTCCCAGGTCAGATCGGGGTGGAGGAACGGCGCGATGAATCCGCCGGAAGCCGCGTCGACGTGCAGCGGGACGTCGAGGCCCGTCTCCTCCTGCAGGCGGTCGAGCTCGGCCGCGATCTCCGCGACCGGCTCGTAGGTGCAGGTGTACGTGACGCCGAGGATCGCGACGACGCCGATGGTGTTCTCGTCGACGTACTCGCGCAGCTGGTGCGGCTGCAGGCCGGTCGCCTCGGGCTCCACCGGGACCTGACGCAGCTCCACGTCGAAGTACCGGGCGAACTTCTCCCAGCACACCTGCACCGGACCGCACACCAGGTTCGGACGGTCGGTGGACAGGCCGGCGGCGCGCCGCCGGTCGCGCCAGCGCCACTTCAGGGCGAGGCCGCAGAGGATGGCGGCTTCACTGGAGCCGGTGGTCGAGCAGCCCACCGCGATCGCGTCGCCGCCCGTGCCGGCCGGTGCGTGCCAGAGGTCGGCGAGGATGTTGACGCAGCGCGACTCGATCTCCGCGGTCTGCGGGTACTCGTCCTTGTCGACGATGTTCTTGTCCAGGCACAGGTCCATCAGGCGGCGGACCTCGTCGTCCGACCAGGTGGTGCAGAAGGTGGCCAGATTCTGGGCGGCGTTGCCGTCCAGGAGCAGCTCGTTGCGCAGCAGCTGGAAGACCACGGCCGGCGGCGCGGGGAATTCCGGCATCGACCGCTTGGGCAGGGGCCGCTCGCTCAGCGGCGAGGCGAAGATGTCGACGGCGGGATCGGCCGCCGGCTCCTGAGCGTTGTGCAGGGCCACAAGTCACCTCACGTAGCAGTCTCAGACCTGAATGCGACGCTACGGGCCGGACAGGGGCTCGGCATGAGGACGTAGCCCATCTCGGGCACGACGCGGCCATCTCGGGCACGACGCGGCCATCTCGGGCACGACGCGGGGACATCGCCCCGGATGACGTGTTCGCCCGCCCTGCCATCGCGTCCACTTCCTTCGGGGCCGGCGGGCTCGTCCCGGTCTCCCTGTACGAGGCCGCCGCGATCGACGGCGCGGGGCCCGTGACCCGCTTCCTGCGCATCAGCAGCCGACGGCCGGCCTCACCCGTACAACCACCCGGCACGATGCGGCCAGCATCGCGATCGGACGACGCGCCCAGGGACACCCGATCCGGCGACGGACGACACCGCCCCGTGCACACCAGAGCGATGTGCACGGGCATCGGACCATCCAGGCCGACCGGTGTGCCCCTGGGCGTGAGGGACCCCGCCCCCGCATCCCCGGACCACGGACACGATCCGTGCCGCCGGACGCGGCGAGTACGCGGGCAACCAGGACATCCACAACCGTTCGGGGTGTCCGCAGTGACCAGGTATGGGTCCAAGACTCACTCCTGCGCACTGATGAGGAACGGTAGGGGCATGGCTCCCCGGTTCGGGGAGGGTCGTGGTGGATCGGCCGGCCGGGGATGCGCCCGGGGCCCGGACGGCGCTGTCGGGAACCCGGTCGACGCGGAGGGGACAGGGCAGGGAGAGACCCCGGCCTGTCATGAACGGTGCTGCGGCCGGGGTCCCGGGCTGTGGGCTGTGCGCGTCAGTCGGCTCCGCCACGGGTACGGCGCCGGGGGCGGAGCCGCCCGCGTCCGCCGTCGCGATGGTCGCGGCGGCGGGCGGTGCTGCTCGTCCCCACCCGGCCGTGGGTCTTCCGCGGAGCCGAGGCGGGCGGTCCCGCGACGGGCGTTCCGGAGCGGCCGTAGTGGAATGCGGCGATACGGTCGCCGTGCTGGGCGTCGAGCAGATGGATGAGGAGCGCCCCGAGGGCGATCATCGCGAGGATCACGAGCACGGTCACGAACGTCTCCACGGTGCTCACCAGCTACCCGTCGGCCCAAGCGGCATCGCGGCGGTCACGGCCGGATCGCGGGCCGTATGTCCTCCTTCGGAGTCCCAGGCCGCCTCCACGGCCCGGTCGGCCTCGGACACCGTCCGCAGACGCGCCGCCTCCTCCATCAGTCGGCTCGCGGTCGACGTGCCCAGTGGGTCGCTCGCGGCGGTCATCAGCCAGGCGGCCGAGACGGGGTCCGTACGCGGCGGGACCACGAGGAGGTTCCAGTGGCCCACGTGGTACGAGAGCAACAGCAGCTCGTGCGGGTCCTGCTCGGCCAGGAACCAGCCCACCTTCACCACGTGGCCCGCGACGGGCACCTTGCGCGGGACGACCGGCCAGTGGGTGGGATTCACCGTGACCCGGGTGATCCGCCCCCACAACGGATCCAGCACGGCGGTCAGAGAGGGGAGTTCCGCCCCCAGATCGCGGGAGCGGGGCCACCAGGCGCCGTCCAGCAGAGCCGGTGCGGGACCGACGGGAGCCAGCGACATACGGAGAGGCAACGAGGAGGACCGGTCTTCGGCTTCGGCTGTCGGCGGGAGGGAGATGGTCGCAGTCATGACGCGAACCCTGCCCCGGGCCGGCTGCGACCGGCCCGGCATATTCGATCGCCGAAAACGACAGAGGCGTGGAAGCCGGTGCGCGAAATATCCTCGGTGATCCCAGGGTACTCCTCGGGCGGGCCCGACGGACCGTACGGCCGACGGAGGAACGGCCCCGCGCGTAGCCCCAAAGCACCCAATGACGTCAAGGGGTTTCGGTCATACGATGACAAGTGGGTCGTCCGGGGACAGGTTCGGAAGGCCCCGTCGATCGGGACGGACGCTGACGGCCGCCACGACTGGAGGGCGGCATGGTGGAGGTCGCGGGAGGTGAAGGGTGGTCGTGGCCGGCGGCCGGGCCGGGCTTCTGGCCGCGGGTCGTCGAGCAGCTGGGCACCGCCCTGATGGTGGTGGATCCGGCCGGACGGATCCTCGCCGTCAACCCGGCCGCCGAACGGCTGCTGGGCCGGGCCGCCCGCGCGATGCGCGGGATGGACGCCCACGAGATGCTGCACCGGGACGCGGACGGGAGCACGCTTCTGCGGAAGCAGTGCCCGCTGCTCCAGTCGCTGACCGAGGGGGCCGCCGCGCGCGGTGAGGGCGACAGCTATCTGCGCGGTGACGGTCGCCTGGTCACCATCTCCTGGTCCGCTTCTCCCCTGGTGGCCGACGGCTCGCTCAGGGGCATGGCCGTGCTCTTCACCGACGTCACGGGCGACCACGGCGCGCGCCGTGAACGTGCGGCCTACACGAGCGCTCTGGAGGACCTCAACGAGCGGCTGACGCTGGTCGCGGAGATCACCGACGTACTGGGCCAGACCCTGGAGACCGACGAGGCCCTCGCCCGGCTGGGCCGTCTGCTCGTCCCCCGCCTCGCCGACTGGGCGGCGGTGGACCTCGGGGCCGGTTCCGGGCAGGTCCACCGGGTGACGGTGACGGGTCCGTCGGGCCGGGACGCCGCGCTGGAGGGCGGGCGCGAGCACCTTCCCGAGGCAGCGGAGGGAGACCGCTCGCCTCTTGTCCAGGTACTGAACGGCGGTTCTCCTGTGCTGCGGCAGGAGGAGGCGGAGACGACGGCCCCGCCCGGCTCCCCCCTGGCCGCCCTCCACAGCGACTTCCTGCACACGGTGCACGCGACGTCGGTCATCACGGTGCCGCTGGGCTCCCGACGGCAGATCACCGGCGCGCTGACGCTGGTGCGCACCGACCCGGCGCACCCCTTCGACACCGCCGACCTGGACGTGGTGAGCGACATCGGCCGCAGGGTGGGCCTGGTCATCGACAACGCCCGCCGGTACGGCCGCCAGCGCGCCGTCGCCGAGGCCATGCAGCACAACCTGCTCGCCCCGCTGCCCCAGCCGGGCCGCCTGCGGCTGGCCGCCCGCTACCAGCCCGCTCCGGTCGGCTCCCAGGTCGGCGGCGACTGGTACGACGCGTTCGAGCTGAAGGACGGCGCGCTCGCGCTGGTCATCGGGGACGTCGTGGGCCACGATCTGACCGCGGCGGCCGGAATGGCCCAACTGCACGGCATCCTGCGGTCCCTGGCCTGGGACCGCACCGAACCGCCCAGCGCCATCGTCGACCGCGTCGACGACGCCATGCCCGCCATCACCACCGTCCCGATGGCCACCCTCGTCCTCGCCCGGATCGAAGGCCACCCGCACACCGGTCCCTGGACACTGCGGTGGACCAGCGCCGGGCATCCGCCGCCTCTCCTCCTGGCCCCCGGCGGACAGGCGCAGTACCTCGACGCCGGACAGGGACTCGTCCTCGGCGCTCCCCCGGCCACCGGCGCGAGCAGGCCCGACGCCACGCTGCCCCTGCCGCCGGCCGCCACCCTCCTCCTCTACACCGACGGCCTCATCGAGATCCCCGGCAGTGACCTGGACACCGGCCTGGTCCGGCTGCGCCGCCACGCCGTCGCGCTCGCCGACGCACCCCTGGACACGCTGTGCGACGAGCTGCTCGCCCGGATGCCGCCCGGCAGCACCGACGACGTGGCCCTCCTCGCCCTGCGTCTGCCGACGCCGTGAGCACCGCAGCCGGAGGAGCCGGTGTCAGTAGCCGTAGCGGGACTTGAGGGGACGTGTTGGACCGCAGTGGTCACCGCTGGGGAATCGGTTGCCGGTGCGGTGGTGCGGTTCAGTCGGTGAGGTGGGCGATCGACAGGGTCGTGGTGGTCGGGGAGGCGCCGGACATCGTCGAGCCGTAGTCGGGAGTCGAGGACGCGAAGGCCCAGGTGAGGCTCCCGTCGGGGAGGGTCGCGATGAGGCGCTGGACGGCCTTCGCACCGTCCGCGGTGGAACTCCCCGCGACCTCGAGCACCTTGCCGCTGCCGACCGACACCAGGCGGTAGTAGGCCGTGGGGTCGATCGTGGCGGCCTCGGACTTCGACTGCGACAGCAGCAGATACGGGCCCAGCACCGCCGGCACACCGAGCAGCAGGCCGGTCGCGGTCCAGCGTCTGCGGTGCCGGCCGCGCGGCCGATGCCCCGGTTCGGCCGCCCGGTCCGTGAGGGCGGGCGGGTTGGTGTCACTCATGCGACAGATCTCCTCGAACGCAGAACCTGGGAGACCCGGAAGGGAGACCTCCGAATCAGCCCGTAAGTGGTCGCCGAGGAAGCGAAGGCTGCCGTGCAGATCCCCCTCTTCACACACCCGGCAGGGCCCCCTCCTCGGTGAGTCCCGCGCCCGAAGATCGCGTGTCGTCGCCGCAGTACGCTGGGTGCACGGCCGCCCGTGACCCCGGCCCTCTCCGTGCAGTACCGTTCCGCGCAACAGAGGCCCTGCGCAAGGCGAAAGCCACTTCACCGGCAGAGGAGATGGGCGCGGATGAGCCCGTATCCCGATCTGTTCGACGAGTGCCGCGTGGTCCGGGTCGGCGGTGAGCTGGACGTGACGACCGCGTCGGCCTTCGCGCACGACCTGGAGGGCGCCCGGTGCGACGGCGGCCCGCCGTTCCTCATCGTCGATCTGCGCGGCGTGACGTTCATGGACCGCAGCGTCCTGGATCCGCTGTGCGCGGCGTGGCACGACTGCCGCCGGCGGGGCGGATGGGTGCGCGTCGTCCACGTCCGGCCGGGCACGACTCTCCTGTTCCGGGCCTGCGAGCTGCTGGCCCGTTTCCCCCGGTACGCCAGCCCCCGGCACGCCTGGCGGGGCATCCCCGCCGGCCGCAGGGCACCGGACCGGCCCACGTGAGGTGCGACGGCGGCCGCGCGGTGCCCCGTCGCACGGAGCCCCGCCCGTGGCAGAATCGGGCGCCGTGATCAGCGACGGCATGGCCGAGGTGCTGCGCCGACTGCACCTCGACGCGCCCCGTGATCCGGCGTCGGCCTGGGCGCGCGTGCTCGGCGCCGAGGGCGTCGCGCTGAGCCTGCTCGTGGGCGCCGAGCGGACGCCCGAGCCGATGTGGTGCCACCCCGAGCTGAGCGCGCGGTTCGAGGAGCTCCAGTTCACGTTGGGCGAGGGCCCGGCACCGGACGCGATCCGTACCGGCTCGCCCGTCCTGGAGCCGGACCTGGACCGGGTGCGCCCCGAGCGGTGGCCCGCGCTGCTGTCCGCCGCGGCGAAGCTGGGTGTGCACGGAGTCTGCTGCTTCCCGCTCGGCATCGGCGCCATCCGGGTCGGTGTACTGACCGTGCTGTGCGACGGGAAGCGGGGGATGGGCGCGCAGCAGTACGCGGACGCCGGCGCTTTGGCGGCGGCGCTGACCAGCGCGTTCCTGGGCGGGGACGTGCGCCGCGACGGGGACGGTTCGGCGCTCGGTGTTCCGGAGCCGCCGTCGGGGCTGCACCGCCCGGCCGTACACCAGGCCACCGGAATGATCAGCGTCCAGCTCGGCGTGTCCATGCAGGAAGCGCTGCTGCGCCTGCGGGCTCACGCCTACGGCAGCGAACGCCCCCTCGGCGAAGTGGCCCAGGACGTGGTCGCCCGCCGGCTCCGTTTCCACGGCGACCTCACCGACGACTTCACCGACGACTTCGACGACGATGGAAGCGGGCCGCATTCGCCCGACGGAGGAAAGGGATGATCGGCATGGCCCGCGAACGACGTCTGGCCGAGATCTTCGTGGAGGTCGCGGACTCCCTCGTCGACGACTTCGACGTGATCGACCTGCTGCAACGGCTGTCCACACGCTGCGTCGAGCTGCTCGACGTGTCGGCGGCCGGCATCCTGCTCGCCGACGCGTACGGCGAACTGCAGATCATCGCCGCCTCGGACGAACACACCCGGCTGCTGGAGCTGTTCGCGCTCCAGCAGGACCAGGGCCCGTGTGTGGAGTGCTACCGCACCGGCAACGCCCGCACCAACATCGACCTGACGCGCCCGGAGACGACCGTGGCCTGGCCGCGCTTCGCCGCCCGCGCCCGCGAGACCGGGTACGTGGCCACGCACGCCATCCCCCTGCGCCTGCGCAACCGGGTCGTCGGCGCGCTCAACCTCTTCCAGGCCACACCGCAGCGCCTCGGCGACGACGACATCGCGCTCGCCCGGGCTCTCGCCGACGTGGCCACCATCGCGATCCTGCAGCAGCGCACGCTGGAGCAGTCGCACGTCGAGAACAGCCAGCTGGAGACCGCGCTGAGCAGCCGCATCCTGATCGAACAGGTCAAGGGCGTGCTGGCGGAGCGCTGGAACACCTCCGTCGACGACGCCTTCGCCGCGTTCCGCTCGTACGCCCGCGCCCGTCATCTGCGGCTGTCGGAGTTCGCCAAGCAGATCATCTCGGGCGGCTTCGACACCGCGGACATCCCGCCACCGGCACAGGACCGGACCGGGGATCACCACGGCTGACCGCTCTCACGTCCCGGTGCCGGTGTCGATGAGGATCTGTGCGGCCTGGGTGACGTTGTCGGCGCGTACCGCTTCGGCCATCGCGGCGCGCGCCGCGTCGGGTGTCGCGTGCGGCGGGACCACCAGGAGGGAGAAGTGGTCCGCCTCGCCCCGGGTGACGAGGACGGTGTCGTCGCCGACCGGGAAGGAGTCGATGCGGACGACACGGTCGCCGACGACCAGACGCGTCGGCAGTTCCTCCCAGGCGCTCGCGTCCAGGCCGACCCGGGTGACCGGGCCCACCAGCGCGGTCAGCGCGGTGATCAGGGCGGGGAGTTCGGCCGCGATGTCACGGGAGCGCGGCCACCACGCCCCGTCGAGAACGCCCCGCCGGTCAGCTGTCGTCTTCAGCCGTACGACGGCCGTACCGGGCTTCACGGCCCGGTGGACGGCGTCCGGCGGGAGCGGGGTCACCCGCGGGGAACCGGATCCGGTACCCATGGCGAACCTCCCTCGACATCGGCCACCGCGGCCGCCATGAGCGGTTCCGCGGCCTCCTCGGTCGTGTCCGGGGGCACGACCAGCAGGTCCCAGCGCCCCCGGCCGGGGGCGAGCAGGACGACGGTGTGCGGGGCGGACGCGGCCAGGGTCCTGCGCAGCCGTACGACCTGGTTGGACACGAGCATCCGGCCGGCCGTCACGGGCCAGGCCGCCCCGTTGACGGTGACGCTGGTGATATGACCCCACTCCCGCGGCAACCCGGCGAGCAGACGCGGGAGTTCGACGAGGAGGTCGTAGGAGCGCGGCCACCACGCTCCGTCGATGGACCGGGGCATGCCGCCGTGGGGAGCCAGGCGCAGGCGCAGGACAGGGTGCGAGGGAAGCGGGGGTTGCAGTGCGGTGGTCATGGGCTGGGCTCCTGTCGACTGCCGTGCGCGAGTGGGTGGTTGACGTCAGGCGCGACGGGCCGCTACCCGGTCCGGCGTCGGCCAGCGCACGTCGTGCACCCAGCCGAGGCGTTCGAGGAGGCGGATGACGGCGGCCGACGGGTCGATCTGACCGCGGTCGACGCCGTGCCGGGCGCTGGTGGGGTCGGCGTGGTGGAGGTTGTGCCAGCTCTCGCCGAAGGAGAGCAGGGCCAGCGGCCACAGGTTGGTCGCCCGGTCGTGGCTCCGGGTGCGGAAGGGGCGCTCGCCGATCATGTGGCAGAGGGAGTTGACGCTCCAGGTGACGTGGTGGAGCAGGGCGATGCGGACGAGTCCCGCCCACAGCAGGGCGGTCACGCCGTACAGCCAGGTGCCGCCGATCGCCCAGCCCAGGCCGAAGGGCAGGGCGAGGGTGAGGACGCACAGCGCCGGGAAGGCGCGGTCGACGGCGCGGATGTCCGGGTCGGCGAGCAGGTCGGGGGCGTAACGCTCGGCGGGCGTGCGGTCGTTGCGGAACAGCCAGCCGACATGGGCGTGCGCCAGACCGCGCAACTGGCCGCGCAGGTGCGTGCCGTAGCGGTACGGCGAGTGCGGGTCGCCGGGGCGGTCGGTGAAGGCGTGATGGCGGCGGTGGGTGGCGACCCAGCCGATGACATCGCCCTGGAAGCTCATCGAACCGGCCACGGCGAGCGCGATGCGCACGGGGCGGACGGCCCGGTAGCTGCCATGGGTGAGTCCGCGGTGGAAGCCGACCGTGACGCCGAGGCCCGTGATCGTGTAGAAGACGGCGGCGAGCAGGATGTCGGCGGGGTGGATCAGGCTGCCCCACAGCAGCCGGCCGGCCAGGCCGAGGGCCACGAACGGCAGGACGACGATCACCGCGGTCACGGCCAGGTACAGCCGGTCCCCGCTCTCGCGCGCGGGCGCCGGGCCGTCCGGCGGGAAGGGTGAGGTGCCGTCGTAGGTCCGGGGCGGCGGGTCGGTGTCCGGCGGGGCTGCCGTGACAGGCGTGACCGGCGTGATGGGGCTGGCTGACATGGACGGGGCTCCTGCCCTCGATGAGGCCGCTCTGACGGAGGTGCGGCCGGGGTCACGGGCTGCCCCTGGGACGGGTGGTGTGCTGTGGACGACCTGTCGCGTTGGCACGACACACCCTCGTTCTCCCCACCGTACTCCTCGTGCGGGGGAACACCCGGACACCGCTGGTCAGCGCCGTCCGGCCGGTGTGCCCGGGCCGGCCGCGCGTTGACACCCACCGTCGCCGGACGTTGACTGGCAGCACGGCGCAGGGCCAGGAAGGGCAGGGCCGACCGGGTCTCCGGAAGCCTGCGGCAGACCGTCGAGAAGGCGAAGGGCGCCTTCGGGCGGTGACCCTCATCCCCAGGGAAGCGGTACACACGACCATGTACGACCAGACACGCGCCCAGCAGCCCGCGGACCGGCCCTCGGGCACCGTCGGGCACCGTGCCACGGGCCCGGAGCCGCTGCTCCCCTCGGACGGACGGGAGGAGATCGTGCGCCGCCTCGGACATGCCGTCAACACCTTCGCGGACAGCCCGCGCGAGGCACTGGAAGAGGCCGAGGGCGCGTTCGACGAAGCCGCCGCCCAGTTGGCGAACGCCCTCGCGGAGCGGCGGCAGGCCCTGCGCGCGGCCTGGGCGGACCTCGACCCCGAGACGCAGTCCACCGAACTCCGGTTCGCGCTGCGGGAGTACCGGGAACTCGCCGGGCGGCTGCTGCGCGCCTAGGCCGCGGGTCCAGCCGTCGGTGGGTGTGCCGCCGACCGCTGGAGTGTGCCCGGCACCGCGGCTTCCGGCGGCCGCCGCCGGTCTCTCGGACCTGGACGGCGGCCGTCGGGGGCTCCCCGCGCGACCGCTCCCCCCTCTTGGGCGCGCGATCGGGAGCCGGGTGCCCCGCGTCGGACCGTGCGACGGCACGCGGGAGTTGCCGCGTCGGTCTCGCGACGAAGGGAAGAGACGGGGTGAACACAGGGACGGCCGGAACGGCAGAAGAGCCGACTGCTCTGCAGGGGCCGGGAATCGGTCCTTGCCCGTGGTCAAGGGGCACGGGCAGCCCTCAGGGCTGCCGAACGGTGTGCGTCTCCCACGGGATCCCGCGGGCGGCCGAACACCGTAACCCTACGTGCACGCACCCCGGGTGAGAACCCTCCCGTACACCCGGCTCGCCCGACCGCGGGGCGGAGTAGCGTGGACCGCACCGGGAGTCACCCGTACGCCGGCCCTCCGTCGGCGTCGTTCTCGGCGCACCACGACACCGGTCCGTCGCACGGCGGCCCGGGGACAGGGACCGCGACATGAACGCGCCCACCGGTCGACGCGCCTCACCCGACCGGGAACCCCCCTCATCACTTCCCGCCGCCCGGCTCACCCTGCGCCCACCGACTTTTCCGCCCGGTCCGGTGAGCGGCGCCTGGTGGCCCCGTTCCGACGACCTGGCGGCCGAACTGCCCGCTCTCATCGAGGCGTTCGACACATCGTGGGGCCGTGTGACGCGGCTGGCCGCGCACCGCGGTGTCTGGCGCCAGGCGCCGTGCGACCTGCCCGTCGCCGGTCACACCGTGCGGGCCTCGTGGTACACGTCCGGGTTCGACCCGCATGCCGTCCGGCTCTTCGCCTACGGCGTCGGACGCCGGGACCTGCTGGTCGTCCCGCCCGGGACCGAGAAGGCCACGGCCCAACGGCTGATGAGAGCCGCGGCCGACCCCACGCACCACCTCACCGCGAGCGCGCTCCTGGCCCTGTGACGCGTGTCGAACAAGAAAACGGGCGGAATTGTTCCCGGCCCGTGATCGAGCACGCCGTGCTACTGTCGAACCAGGTTGCAGTTGTGGTTTGCCAAAAGGGTTCATTTTTCCGACGGGTTGATCATCACGGCGACACGGAGTCCGCACAAGGCGAACTCCGAGCCCCGTTTCCGAAGGAGAAATGACATGGCCACAGGCACTGTGAAGTGGTTCAACGCCGAAAAGGGTTTCGGCTTCATCGCGCAGGACGGCGGCGGCGCCGACGTCTTCGCCCACTACTCGAACATCGCCACCCAGGGCTTCCGCGAGCTGCAGGAGGGCCAGAAGGTGTCGTTCGACATCGCTCAGGGCCAGAAGGGCCCGACCGCCGAGAACATCGTTCCGGCCTGACACCGGCTCTGACGCTTTCGCAGCTGGGGCCCGCACCTGAGGGTGCGGGCCCCAGCTCGCTGCTTTTCCCAGGGGATTCACCCCAGTTGTCTTCGGCCCGTTCTCGCGATTCTCTGCGCCGTTCATCGTGCTGCGGGAATTCCTTGATACGAGCCCGCATCGAGGAAGGTTCCGCATGAACCGAGCACGCCCGTCCCGCAGTTCACGCACCACCCGCACCCACGACCGCTTCGAGGGCTCCGCCGCAGGCCGCTCCGGCACCCGGCACCGTCCCAAAGCCAAGCCCAAGGGCCACGGCGGCGGCCGACCCGCCGCGACCGGCGGCGAATTCACGCCGCCGAAGACGATCGAGCCCGCGCTGCCCGCTGTCGAGTCGTTCGCCGAACTCGCCCTGCCGGCACCGCTGCTGGCCGCACTCGGCCAGGAAGGCGTGACCGTGCCCTTCCCGATCCAGGCGGCCACCCTGCCGAACTCCCTGGCCGGCCGTGACGTACTCGGCCGGGGCCGTACCGGTTCCGGCAAGACCCTCGCCTTCGGCCTCCCGGTGCTGGCCCGTACGGCGGGCCGGCGCGCCGCACCGCGGCAGCCGCTGGCCCTCGTCCTCGTACCCACCCGCGAACTCGCCCAGCAGGTCACCGACGCGCTCACCCCGTACGCCCGCGCCGTACGGCTGCGGCTGGCCACCGTGGTCGGCGGGTTGTCGATCGGCAGGCAGGCGCATGCGCTGCGGGACGGGGCCGAGGTCGTCGTCGCGACGCCGGGGCGGCTCAAGGACCTCATCGACCGAGGTGACTGCCGACTGAGCGACGTCGCCATCACCGTCCTGGACGAGGCGGACCAGATGACCGACATGGGGTTCATGCCCCAGGTCACCGCGCTGCTGGACCAGGTGCGTGACGGCGGCCAGCGGATGCTCTTCTCGGCCACCCTGGACCGCAACGTCGACCTCCTGGTCCGCCGCTACCTGAGCGACCCGGTGGTCCACTCCGTCGACCCGTCGGCGGGTGCCGTCACCACGATGGAGCACCACGTCCTCCATGTGCACGAGGCGGACAAGCACCGCACGACCACCGAGATCGCGGCGCGAGACGGCCGGGTGATCATGTTCCTGGACACCAAGCACGCGGTGGACCGGCTCACCAAGCACCTCCTCGGCAGCGGCGTCCGCGCCGCCGCCCTGCACGGCGGCAGGTCCCAGCCGCAGCGCACCCGGACCCTCGCGCAGTTCAAGGACGGCCATGTCACGGTGCTGGTGGCGACCAATGTCGCGGCGCGCGGCATCCACGTCGACGACCTCGACCTGGTCGTCAACGTGGATCCGCCCGGCGACCACAAGGACTACCTGCACCGGGGCGGCCGTACGGCCCGCGCCGGCGCGTCCGGCAGCGTCGTCACGCTGGTGACCCCCGGCCAACGCCGTGACATGGCCCGGCTGATGGCCTCGGCCGGCATCGCCCCGACGATCACCGCGGTGCGTTCGGGCGAGGAGGCGCTGAGCCGTATCACGGGCGCCAAGGCCCCGTCCGGCGTCCCGGTCGTCATCGCCGTGCCGACGGCGGAGCCCGCCCGCCGGGCCGCGGCCGGTGCACCGGCTTCGGCCCGGGGACGGCGGGGGCGCACCACTCGGGGCCGGTCCGCGGGCAAGCGCCGCGCCGCGTGACGGGTCGGCGGTCCGCCGTCGACCCGGCGGCCGGTCCGCAGCCATCCCGACCTGAACGTCCACCCGTACCGCAGGAGGCAGCCGTGACACCGGTTCAGACGCATCGACACCCGGCCGCCCCCGGACTCACGACCAGGGCCGGCCACCTGGACCCGACCGAGCTGCGGGTCGGTGACGACATGACCGTCGAGGTGGCCCTGTCCGTCATGGCCGGTGCCGGGGTGGAGCACCTGCTCCTGTGCGACGAGGACGACGAGCGCACCGGCTCGGTCAGCCGGGCCGAACTCGTCGTGCACCGCGACAGCTCCGCCTACACGGACCGCGTCCGCCTGCGGGACGTCCTCGGCGCACCGTGCGCGGTCGTCGGCCCCTCCTCCTGCTCTCTGTGACTTCCCCTGACTTCTCCCTGTGAGGCAACATGCGCTGTGTCATCGCCCGATACCCGTTCGAACTGACCAGGGACGGAGTGCTGGCCTCGATGGCGGGCGTCAGACCCGAGATCGTCACCGGTGACTCCGTGACCATCGGCCGCCGCCGCTATCCCGTGATGCAGGTCGGTGAGGTCATCACCCGGCAGGACCGCCGCGACTTCAGCGGCGGCGAGGTGACCCGGGCCATGGTCCGCCTCGGCTTCACCTGCCACGCCGGCCCCCAGGCCGCGCCGCCCCTGGCTCCGGTTGCCCGCAGCCCCCTCCAGGTCGCCTCGGAACTGCTCGGGAGCCCTGACCCGCAGAACGCGTGACGCCTCGCGGCGGGCGGCACTCGGCCACCCTCCGGGAAGCTCCGACCGGACAGAGGAGCTGGGCATGTGCCCTCGTCCCGACGCGCCCGAGCCCTACCGCAAGCCCGAACTGTTCGACGAATGCCGGCTGGTGCGCGCCCACGGCGAGCTGGACCCGACCACCGTGGCACCCCTGGCGCACGCGCTGGAGGAGGCCCGCACCGGATACGGGCGGGTCTTTCTCATCGTCGACCTCCGTGAGGTGACCTTCACGGACGGAAGCATCCTGCGGCCGCTGTGTGCCGCGTGGGACGACTGTCGGGCCCGGCAGGGCTGGGTCCGGGTCGTGCACAGCAGTACGACGATCGACCTCGTCCTGCTGGGCGGCGGTGTGCTCGGCCGCTTCCCCGCCCATGCCAGCGCCCAGGACGCCTGTTGCGGAAGGACCACGGCAGCCTATGGCGCAGCACCCGCCCCCACATCGACGCGCACGGCCGGCCCAGCGACCCCGTGACGTACGGCAGCCCGTACCGGGCTCACCAGGGCACGACGCCCTGGTCCTCGAAGAACGAACCGGTCGGCCCGCCGTCGGGCAGGGTGGCGAGACGGATCGGTGTGGCCGCGCCCTGCTCGGGGGTGCGGGGTCCGTGGAAGCCGTTGAAGTCGGTCGCCACCAGGCCGGGGCAGGCGGCGTTGATCAGGATGTTCGTGCCGGCGAACTGTCTGGCGTACTGCACGGTGACGGCGTTGAGGTACGACTTGGACGGTGCGTAGGCCGCCATGACGGGACCGATCTCGATGTCCGGGTCCGCCTGCCGGGTCAGGGAGCCGACGGAACTGGAGACGTTGACGATGCGCGGCGACGGCGAGCGGCGCAGCAGCGGCAGCATCGCATTGGTCACCCGGATGACACCGATGACGTTGGTCTCCACGACCGTGCGGACCAGGTCGAGGTCGAGCGTGGTCGGGTCCTGCACCCACCCCGGCCCCATCTCTCCCGAGATGCCGGCGTTGTTGACCAGGACGTCCAGGCGCCCGGCCCGGCGTTGGATCAGTTCCGCGGCATCGGTGACGCTCTGGTCACCGGTCACGTCCAGCGGCACCCCGAACGCGTCCACCCCGGCGGCGCGCAGCTTCTCGACGGCCGTCTCGAGCCGGGCCTCGTCGCGGGCTCCCACGCCCACGCGGTACCCGAGGGCACCGAGCCCGCTCGCGATCTCGTACCCGATTCCCTTGTTCGCACCGGTCACCAGCGCGATCTTCGTTTCGCTCATGCCGTCGATGCTCGCTCGTGGACGAGCGGCGCATCCAACACCGATACGGTGCTCTGTCATACCCGGCAGGTATCACCGAGTTACGGTATGGCCATGGACACCTTGGAGACCCGCGAGCTGAGGTACTTCCTGGCCGTCGCCGAGGAGCTGCACTTCGGCCGCGCCGCCGAGCGCCTCGGCATGGCCCAGCCACCGCTGTCCCGGGCGATCCAGCAGCTCGAGCGGCGCCTCGGTGTCTGTCTGCTGCAACGCAACCGCCGCGGCGTCTCCCTGACCGGCGCCGGAGAGGTGCTGCTGCACGAGGGCCGCGCAGCCCTCGACGCTGCCACAGCCGCCGCTCGCCGCACCCGTCGCGCCGGTGACGCCGGCGGTCCGGGCCGTCCCCGCAACCGCCTGGTGCTGGCGGTGAAGGCCGCCGCGTCTCATGAACTGCTGCAGAAGCTCCTCGACGCCTACGCGGCCGAACCCGACGCCGCCGAGATCGAGGTGCTGCCGTGCGGGATGTGCGAGCAGGAAGAGATGCTGCGCGACGGCCGCGCCGATGTGGCGTTCATGCACAAGCCGTTCAACTCCCTCGCTGGGTTCGACAGCGAGGAACTGATGACCGAGGGGCAGATCGCCGTCCTGCCCGCCGGGCACCCCCTCGCCGCGCGCCAGAGCCTGTCCCTGGCCGACGTCGGCGACGTCCCCGATCTCCCACTCGCCCGCTGGCCCCGCCACGGCACGTACCCGCCCGGCCCGGGCCCCGAGATCCGCGACCAGACGCAGCTGGCCCAGCTGATCGCCCTGGGACGCACCATGGCCGTCGTCCCCGACTCCGCCCGCGCCTGGCTGTGGGCCGAGCACGCCGCCGTCCCCGTGACCGACGCACCCCCCGTCGTCACCCACATCGCCTGGCCCGCGCACAGCCGCTCCCTCACCCTCGCCGGGCTGGTCCGCACGGCCGTACGGCTGTGAACCTGACGCGCCTCCACGCGGCGAGCTCCGCCGCCGGTTCCATGGGCAGTTCCGGAACCGCGACCGTCGTGCTGACCGAGGGTACGACCATGACGTCGTCGGTCTACTCGTACCTCAACAAGTACAGCCCGAGCACGACGAACATCATCACGGTGGGGACCGACGCCGAGTCGGCGCTGGCCAAGGCGTACAACGCCGGCAAGATGCCGCACTGGCCCAGCAGGTACAGCTACTACCGGGTCGCCGGCGCCACGCCGCAGTCGAACGCCATGCGGCTTGCCGACCTGTGGTGGTCGCTGCCGTCGAACGCCGCGGTGGCCTCCGTGGGCAGCTGGCGCGGCGGTGTCTCCGCGTCGTCGGCGATGACGACCTACGGTCCGCTGCTGTGGACCGACGTCAGCTCGCTGTCGTACGACACCAAGCGGTACCTGATGCGGATGTCGGCGAGCGTGGACCATGTGGCCGTCTTCGGCGGCACCGGCTCGGTCGACGCGTCCGTCATCCCGAAGATCGGTGCGGCCATCGGCGTGGGCACCCACTACGTCTACACCCCGTACTACAAGGGAGCGGCCCCGCAGAACCCGACCACCCAGCCGCAGTCCGCCGCCGGCAGCAAGCCCGCTCCGACCCCTGACCTGGCCCCTCTCCGGGTGACGGTCATGAGGTGACCGCCGTGCCCGGGTCGCGGAGCGCCGCGGCCCGGGCCGCCGGCCCGTCCTGCGGTGCGTGTCCGCGGCGGAGGAGCGGGAATGCAGGTGTGAAGGAGCCAGGACAGGGGACTTGGTGCACAGGCCGGGTTTCAGCGGCGTTCCCATGGGGCTGGCTTGGCTCAGGCTTCTCTGGTTCAGCAGGGAGCCGGGGGAGCCGCCGGTGAACGGTCACGCGAGGTTGCCCTCTTCGCACACCCGGCGGGCGACCTCGCGAAGCTTGATGTTGTTCGCCTGCGAGTAGCGGCGCAGCACGTTGAACGCCGCCTCCTCGGTGAGGTGATGGGTGCCCATGAGGATGCCCATGGCCTCGCCGATGACATGGCGGGTGGCGATGGCCTGTTCCAGCTGGGCGTGGGTGCGGGCGCCGGAGAGGGCGACCGCCGCGTGGGAGGCCAGCAGCCAGCCGGCCAGCTCGCTGCTCTCGGTGAACGTCCCCGACTTGCGGGAGTAGAGGTTCAGCGCGCCGAATTCCTCGTCATCGGTGAACAGCAGGAAGCCCATCATGCTGCCGACGCCCAGCCCACGGGCCTGCGGGGCGAAGGAGGGCCAGCGCTGGTGCTCGGCGGTGACGTCGGCGATGCGGAAGACCCGACCGCCCAGCGAGCCGCGGGCCGCGTCGAAGCACGGCCCCTCCCCCAGCCGCTGTTGCAGCAGATCGCTCTCGGTGACCAGGTCGTGGGTGGGGGCGAGCGTCTCCACCTTCGAGTCGCGCAGCATGAGGATGCCGGCCGCGTCACACCCGTCGACCAGCTCCGTGGCCGAAGCGGTGATCCGCTCGAGTGTGGCGGTCACCGAATCCTGCGCCAGAAGATCCCGGGCCATCGACGCCATCTGCTGCGCGAACCGTTCCCAGTCCACCTCGCCCTCCACTTCTCACACGGCCTCGACACACCTGATACCCAGCTTTCCACGCAAGCTGCACAACCGTGGAGGGAGCTGCCGGGCCTCGGGCGAACGGATCGTGGTGGGCGGACGAGCGTGTCAGCCGAGCGTCCGGTCGACGGAGCCGTACGACAGGTCGGCGGCCGGCGCCGGCCGCGGTGACGCGGTCTGGCAGGTGAAGCCGAGCCGGACCAGCGCGCGGACCATCTCGGCGGCGGTGAAGTCGCGCGGGTCCTGGCGGGTGATCACCACGCCGACCTGCTTGACGGGGAACACCTGGTCCCCAATGGCGACACAGGCCCCGGTCGCGGGCTCGGGCCGGACGTTCTCCATCATCTTCTCCACCTCGGCCTTGGACAGGTCGAAGGGGAAGCGGGCGATCACACAGCGCATGGTGCCTCACCAGGGTCGGGGGGATCCGGGGCCGAAAGAGATCAGGCAAACGGAAGGGGCCCGCACCCAAGGTGCGGGCCCCTGTTTCGCCGTATGGGGCGGGGTCAGGCGGGGACGATGTTCTCCGCCTGCGGGCCCTTCTGGCCCTGCGTGACGTCGAAGGTCACCTTCTGGCCTTCCTGAAGCTCGCGGAAGCCCTGGGTGGCGATGTTCGAGTAGTGGGCGAAGACGTCCGGACCGCCGCCCTCCTGCTCGATGAAGCCGAAGCCCTTTTCCGAGTTGAACCACTTCACAGTGCCGGTGGCCATGTGTTTTCTCCTGTTAGGCAGTGCTGGAACCCGCACCTCGCGGGCTCCCTCATCGCTGTGATGATCACCTGCCCCGGAAAACCGGTAAGAATGGCAACCACAACTGCAACTGAGATTCAGCCTAGCACGGAGCAAATCCACGGCAAGGAAAGAAGAGAAGGCGGCGCGGAAAACAGTCCGCGCGTCGGAAAATACCTTTTGGGAACCGGTTGGATTTCTGCTCCGGCGCCGTCAGGTTTTCACTCCTCGCGGCGCAGCTTCTCGTTGACGCGCAGCGCGTCGGCCAGCTGGTCCTCGAGGCCGATGATCCGGCAGGCCGCCTCGATCGGTGTGCCCTGGCCGACCATGTCACGGGCCCGGGCGGCCAGGCGCAGCTGGTGGCGCGAGTAGCGGCGGTGACCACCCTCGGAGCGCATCGGTGTGATCAGCCCGGCCTCGCCGAGGGCCCGGAGGAACCCCGGGGTCGCACCGATCACCTCGGCGGCGCGGCCCATGGTGTAGGCGGGGTGGTGGTCGTCGTCGAGCCGGTCGGTGGCGTGCGACCGGTCTTCCGAGGGCATGTGTGCCTTCCCGCGGACCGCCGAACGTCACGGCCCGCAACAGGGAGCTTGTTCCCGTAGCAGAACTCTAGTCGGCCTCACCGAAATCCTGCCGCGGCGGACGCAGAATGTCCGCGGGCTTCAGCGGAGCACCAGGAGGCGGCGCGGAGCGAAGCGGGACACCCCGCGGCCCTCGCCCGGCAGGCAGCGCCAGCCCCAGGCCAGCAGCGCCCGGTAGGTGTCCGCGTCAGCGCGGTCGACCAGGGTGACGCCGAGCGCGCCGGCGTGGTCGTCGAGCAGCCGCCCCTGCAGACGCCGGGCGAGATTCCACTCGCGGGTCTGGTCCTGCGTGCGCACCCGGCCCTCGACGAGGATGCCGGCGACCGCGAACAGCCTGCCAAGGGCGGCGACGCGGAACAGGTCCTCCGGGAGATACCCGTCGAGCCCCTGCCACCACAGCCCGGCACCGCACACGGGAAAGCCGTAGGCACACGCCGTCAGGACGGTGACGCCCGCGGGGCCGGCGGTCTCCGCCACCAGCAGCTCGAACCCCGGCCGCCGCACATGACCCGCGAGCCGCCGCCGAAAGGCCGCGCACCGGTCCCGGTCCGACAGGTCCAAGAACCCCGACTCGCCCACCTCGACCGGCTCACTCGACGAGGTGCGCGCGGACAACGCACCGAGCTCCCCCATCCGGTCGTCGATCTGACGCCGGGTCAGTGCCCGGACGAGCTCACCCTTCTCGGGCGACGGCCCCTGCCGATGCCGCGGTGGGCGCGGCTCCTCGGGAAGCGTCCGGTCCGGCATCTGCGCGGCCATGCGGCGACCCTGCCCCGGGCCCGGACGGGGTCCGGCCCGGCGTCGTCGTTCGCCGAGAACGGCACCGGCGCAGGAGCCGGCGCACGAGAAGCCCTCGACGCCTTCGAGCCTACGCCCGGTGAGCCGTGGCCCGGTCGTCGATGGAAACCGTTCAACACCTACGCGAGCATCGTGGCCCGCGACCGGGGCGACGCTGAGGGACGTCACCTGCTCCGGTGCCACGACGGCGAACATCCTGACCGCGGGCCAGTCGGGGCAGCCGGCGCAGATCAAGGCCGTGAAGAGCACGACCCTGTCCCGCGAGGGCCGAGCAGGTGCCGTTCCGGTCGGCGCACGCCGATGGTGATCGTGACCAGGCGGTGCGCACTTCTTCAACAGGTGGGTTCGGGTGTCACCAGTTGATGGCGTCGTCCATCGACTGCTGCCAGTAGGTGACCTTGAGCGAGTCGTCGACGTAGACGCCCTTCGCGGGCAGCGAGGGGTGAGCGCCCGCGCCGACGCTCTCGGTGCCGGAGCGGCCGTAGAAGTAGACGGTGAGGGACTTCGAGGTGTAGCCGTGCTTGCCGCTGCCGTCGGTGGCGGACAGGCTGACCGACGCGTAGCCGGACTCGCCCGGCTCGAGCGTGACGACCGCCTGCGGCTGCGAGTCCTTGATGACCGGGGGCACGGACTGCTCCTGGCCGAAGTTGACGGCCGGGTAGTAATAGAGGAAGCAGGGCTTGCTGCCGGTGTTGGTGACCGTGAGCAGCATGTGGTTCACGGGGCGGGTCAGCGGGGCCGCGACCGTCTTGGTGTTGGAACCCTCGCAGGTGACCGGCTTGTTGGACGAGGTGGTCTTCGCAGGCGTCTTCGACGTGGCCGAGGTGTTCGCCGCGGGGTGGGACGTGCGGGTCGCCAAGCCGGCCTTCGGCGCCGGGGAGTGGGCGGCCGAGGCGGACGGCGAAGGGGCGGGCGAGGAGGACTTCGCGGTCGGCGTGGTGGCCGCCGAGACACCCTCGGAGTGAATGCCCGTGCCGTTGTTGCACGCGGTCAGGGAGAGCGCGGCGAGGACGACGGTCGTGGCGGCGGTGACGAGACGGGTGCGGGAGGTGCGGAGCTTCGACATGCGACGGATCCCCTTCGGTGTTCGGGTGGGGTGGTGATTGGATGACCGAAGCTTGTGAGGCGATCTGTCCCAACCGCCAGACGGACCGGGGAGTTGGGGACGCGGGAACGCCGAAACGGGCTCTGAACAGGGGGAACGCAGTGGTCCTGGAACGCGGGACTGGAACACGACGGGATGGGGAACGGGTGTCAGGGGCAACAGGGGCCGACGGGACGGAGGCGTTCGCACGGCTGCTGCGGGAGCTCAAGGACCGCTCGGGACTGAGTTACGGGACGCTCGCCAAGCGGCTGCACATGAGCACCTCGACACTGCACCGCTACTGCAACGGCACAGCGGTGCCCGTCGAGTACGCCCCGGTGGAGCGCCTCGCACGGGTCTGCCGGGCGACGCCGGACGAACTGGTGGAGCTGCACCGGCGCTGGATCCTGGCGGACGCGACACGGGGAAGCAGAGTCGAACCGCTCACGGTCGAACCGGCCACCGTGGATCCGGGCCCGTCGGCGTCACCCGCCCGGAGTGAGGAAGAGGACGAGGAGCCCGTCGTCGTCGACCTGCCGCGCGTGCCCGCCCGGTCAGGTCGTCGCCGTACCGTCCTGATCGCCGCCGTCGCGGTGGCCGCCGTGCTGGGAGCCGTCGCGCTCACCGTGCCGTTCGGCGGCGGGGACGACACGGGTGGCGATCGGGCCGCCGGTGACACCGCCCTCACCACCGGTACGCCGGACACCGCGAAGCCGTCCCTCTCCCCGTCCCCGAGCGCGACGGGACACAAGCCGTCCGCAGCGGCCTCGGCCGGCGCCACCGAGTCCCGGGGCACGGCGAAGAACGGCGGCGAGCAGGGCGGCGCCCAGGACACCGACGGCGGCGCCACCGACGTCGTCCCGCTCACCGTCGGCACCCGTCCCTATGTCTACGACGACCCGTGCAGCCAGCACTTCCTCGTCGACAGCGAGCCCGCGCAGGTCGGCCCGCCGGCGAGCGAGCAGGACGCGCCGCGCTGGGCCGCCGCGTACGGGGCGGTGTCCTCGGGCGGCCAGGAGGTCGCCCTCACCGTCCAGGGCACCGGCGCGCAGACCGTCGTACTGGAGGCGCTGCACGTGCGCGTCCTCAGCAGGGGCGCGCCGCTCGCCTGGAACGACTACTCGATGGGCGTCGGCTGCGGCGGTGGCGTCGAGACCAAGGCGTTCGACATCGACCTCGACAACGGCAGTCCCACGGTCACCGTCAAGGGCGGCCAGCGGGACTTCCCGTACAAGGTCAGCGAGTCCGACCCGGAGGTCTTCTACGTCACCGCCCACACCAAGGCCCACGACGTGCGATGGGACCTCACCCTGGACTGGTCCAGCGGCAGCCGGAGCGGGACGGTCCACATCGACAACGCCGGCACCGCGTTCCGCACCAGCGCCGATGTGAACCGTCCGGGCTACGACTACCCGCTGGGCGGCAGCGAGTGGATCAAGCGGGAAACAGGATGAATTGCGTTGGCTGCAACAGCCCGTAGGCCCTGGCCCCGAACGTTGTCCTTCTGGACCCAAAGCCAGCGATTTCCTCTGCAATGAAGACTTTCAGAGGTCGCGTGCAGGCGGCCCAGACGGACGACTCGCCCCTCGCGATCCCCAACCCGGGTCCCCCGCAGGGCCGTTCGAGCTTCGAACGCATTACCTTCCCTCGAAAGTCCGGCCCCGAGGGTCCCCCGGCGTGTCGGCCTGCCCGGTCGCGAGAACGCAGCGAGCCGCCGTACCGGCAGGTGACCGGTGTCGACGGCTCTTCGCCCACTGCGGTGCCGGAAAGACCGCTCTCAGCCCATGTACAGGAAGGGCGACGGTACAACTAGTGAACGTTCGGGGCCCAGCACTGCGGTTTCTGCCATGGCCAGTCGGTCAGTTGGCGGACCCGCTCATCGATGACGAAGGCGTCGCGGCGGTGAGCGAGGGGCTGGGGGGCGGTGAACTCGGCTGGGAAGAGGCGTTGTTCGCGGTGGGCGTCGGCGAGGAAGCGGGCGCTCCCGTGCTCGGTGTCGCCGAGGCTTGGCTCGCGGAAGGTGCTGCGGTACTCGGCGCCACGGTCGGGGACGGGGTGTTCGGGGGGTTGCTGGACGGCGGCGTCTGGCCGAGCGGCACGAGGACGGCGTCGGTCACCAAACCGGCCGCGTCCGTCGTGAGACCGACGGGGTTTCCGACGCCGAGGAGCCGGTCGCAGCCGAGGTTGGTGAAGGACTGGTTTGCCCGTGAGGCCAGGAAGCCGAAGAGGTTCGGGGCCGTCCCCGGGTCGGGTGAGGGCGCGTTCGTGAAGAGCGCCCTGTCCTGGAAGACGCGCCGGAGGCCGACGGGGTCGCCGAAGAGGGTGCTGCAGAAGGCCTGCCCGTCTCCGTCGTGGCCCGCGCCGATCGGGGGCATGTCGACGCCGGCGCGGTAGCGGTTGGTCTTGCGGACGCTGGTGTGGTCGTCGACGAGTGTCATCGGGTCGTTCTGCGGGACGAGCGCGATCGGGGCCCGCTGACGGGCCGCGGCGGACAGTTCGTCCAGGGACAGAGCCGAGGAGGCTTGGCCGTCGCTGGACTGGTTGGGCGCGGTGAAGGGGGTGCAGCCCAGGGCCGGGTCGATGAAGTGCGTCAGCAGGAGGTTGTCGCTGCCGTTGGTCAGGTCCGTGAGCGTCGCGCTGTTCGACGACCCCGCGTTGCCGTGGTGATGGTTGCCCGCCTGCGCCGCCTTGCGTATGGCTGCCCTGCTCGCGGCGTTGTTCTGGGCGATGCGGCCGTGGGCGTCGGCGAGGTAGTGGGTGACCACATTGTCGCTGCCGTCCTGATCCACGACGGAGAAGTCCCGGGTGGTCGGACAGGGCCGACCGTCCTTGGCGGTCCCCAGCGCGGGGATCCTGAGGTGCTTCTTGGCCGTCTGGGTGCCGGCGGCACGGAAGAAGGCGGGGGCGTTGCAGTAGGCGAACTGGCCGAAGACGGATCCCGGCACGCCGTTGACACACCTGCCCTGGGCGAGGCTGCCGGAGTGGCCGCTCGACTTCAGGGTGAGCTGGTCGCCGTTGAAGCCGAACCATACGCCGACCGTCGATCCCCTCGGCACGGTGGGCCGGACGGTGGGTGCGGCTGGTCTCGTCCCCTTGTCGATCACCAGCGGGTCATAGACGGTCAGTTTGCCGCTTTTGGTCACTATGGCCGCTTCGACGAACGCCGCCTGGTCGGGGTTGGCCTCGTGGCACGGGCCCTTGCCGGGGTCCGTGGCTGCGAGCTTGTAGGGCGTTGCCAGGCCCTGGGCGGTGAGGGGATGGCTGGGTACCACCAGCGTGCAGTTCGGATCGGGCACGGTGCCCTGCGCCGGTTGTGCGGCCGTGTTCCCGTCGGCCTGCGCCTGCTGATGGTGGCCACCCCCCGCCGCGAACACCGATCCGGCTACGACGGCCAGGATCACCGGCCCACCGATGACGGCGAGCGACCACTTCGACCGGGTCCGACGCCGGGCGTGCTCACGCCGCGCGGTAGGCGGTGACTGTATCGAGTTCTTCAGGGGCACTGGCCTGCTCCTTACTGTGCTTCCCCCCGGTGGACTGGCGGTGGCCGACCGGAGCGCACCGTGCGTGCCGGATTGGGCGCCAGAGACGTTAACAGCGCGCTACTGGACAACTCACAGCGCTTTGCCAACGAAATGCCCACCCGAAAGGATCACGAGGAAGTCGGCTGCGGCTCGATTGCAGCATTGGGTAAGGAGGTTCACCTGTTGCGACCGGAGGTGTTCACCAGTAATCCGAGGCGGAATGGCCACGAAATTTGCGGAAGCATACCCTCGAACCAGGATTCATTCGCCGCCGAACGCCTCCTTGCGGATCACATCGAGGATGCTCGGAACGCCTTCCGTCGTGCGGACATCGACGAATGCGCGCGCATGCCGGTCACCGGTGTCGGTCACCTCACGCAGGAGCGCGTTGCCCAGGTCCGCGCGCGAGGTGAACCGGCCGGGCAGGCGCGAGGTGGCGAGCCGGTAGTCGCTGACGGCGTCCGCGTCGAACAGGCCGGCGGGCCGATCGGCGTTGTCGGACAGCGCGACCTCGATGATCCGGTCGACGCCCCGCGGCGCGTACGCGCGGATGGCAGCGGCGGGCTCGCCAGTGTCCAGGGCGAGGACGGTCCGTCAGCCTGCGGCGGTCGTCACCGAGACCGCCTCGCCGAGGCCGATGCCCGCGTAGAAGCGCCGGGCGTCCTCGGGGGCGAGGACGACCAGACCCGCCCCGACCTTGTACTGGCTCAGGGCCTTGAGCTCCGACGTGAGGGAGCCGATGTACAGCGGCTGGCCCCTCCCGTCGCGCAGTTCGACCGTGTACGGCATGTCCACCGTGACGGCGCCCTTGGAGAGCACGTCCACGGGCAGCTCTCTGCTGGTCCGTTTCGCGACCACCG
Source organism: Streptomyces sp. NPDC001617 (assembly GCF_053596855.1). Lineage (NCBI taxonomy): Bacteria > Bacillati > Actinomycetota > Actinomycetes > Kitasatosporales > Streptomycetaceae > Streptomyces > Streptomyces sp. NPDC001617. The sequence continues at coordinate 203,870 of NZ_JBSFHA010000003.1, read as the reverse complement.
TCATCAGGCCCGTGGATCCGGGCAGGGCACCGGATTTCGAGTCGAACTCCAGGACGATGGGCAACGCCCGGCCGCCGACCGTGAGGGTGCGCCCCGGCAGGTCGAGCGTGCCGGAGACGGGTACCGGAGAAGCCGCGGACGGTGGGGCGGAGTGGGTCGGAGCCACCGCCGGGGTGGCGCGCCGGTCCGGGTGGTCCGGGTCGCCACCGAGCCGCAGGGTCAGAGCAAAGCCCAGCAGGGCGAGGGCGGTTGCCCCCGCGCCGAGGGTCACGGCCGTACGCCGCCGACGCCTGCGGCGCATCGCGCGGGCGCGTGTCGCGGGGCCGCCGACGACCGGCGGGGTCTCGTGATCGGCGGCCAACTCGCGCAGGGCGGACGAGAGTTCATCGGACACGGCCGCTCTCCTTCCCGAGGACCGGCTCGTCGGCCTCGTCCTCCGCGAGCCGCTCCGCCAGCGCCGCCCGCCCGCGCGACAGCCTCGCCTTGACCGTCCCCACGGGCGCGCCGGTCTCGGAGGCTACCTGCTCCACGCTCAGGTCGCACAAATGGTGCAGGACGATCGCCATCCGCTGAGCCGGGGGCAGTTCGCGCAAGGCGGCCACCAGCGCGGTGTGTTCGGGCCCCGGCCCCGGCGTGGAGTCCGGCGGCGGAGTGCGCCGCACCAGCTCCAGCCAGCGTCTCGCCCGCCGCCAGCGGCTCACCGCCAGCCGCATGGCGACCGTACGGATCCATGCCTCGGGAGCGCTGTCCGCCAGGAACCGGTCCCGCCGGTCCCAGGCCCGTACGAACGCTTCCTGTACGACGTCCTGGGCCTCGCCGTGGTCCCCGGTGAAGGCGTAGAGCTGCCCGGTCAGCCGGGGGAACGCGGTCGCGTAGAACGCGTCGAACTCGTCCTCGGTCATGCCCCCACCGGAATCCGTGCCCACTCCTTGCAACTCCACCGCCTCCGCCGTGCGTACAGGTCCCGTCCGGGAAGACGGCGCACAGGAGCTCCAGGCTCCCCTTTTCTCAACGGCGTTGGCCTCTCGGCTGCTCAACCTACCCGTACGACCGTCCGAGTTCCCGAGCCGAAGGACCCCCCACGTGCCACCGACCCACGCCGCACTCCCCGCAGGCCACGACTTCGCCGCCTATGCCCGGACCCGCTGGTCCGGCCTGCTGGCGACCGCGCGGCTGCTCACCGAAGACCCCGGTGCGGCACAGGAGTTGGCGCGGAGAACGCTGGTGCGGATGTGTGCCCGCTGGCGGCACGTCCCGCGCAACGACGTGGACTTCCACGTACGGCGCTGTCTGGTCCGGGGCCATCTGCGCCGGCTGCGCGGACGGCGGGCGGCGCGGCGGCGGGCCGTTCTGGTGCTGCGCGTCTGGGAGGGTCTGGCGGACGCGGAGATCGCCCAGGTGCTGGGGTGTTCGGTGGGCGCGGTGCGGGCCCATGCCCGGCACGGGCTGAAAGCGGCGGGCGCCGATCCGGGGCGACTGCGCGAGGGGTACGCCCGTGCCGTCGAGGGCCTCGCCCCGTCCGAGGTGCCGCTGGCCGAGGTCCAGTCGCGGGGGCGCGTCCGGCGGCGGCGCCGGGTCGCCGTGGCCGCCGCGGCCTGCGCGGCGCTGCTCACGCCCATCGGCGTTCTCACCGCCCACCGGCTCGGCGGCGACACACAGGACAGGGCGGCCGGGCTCGGGAGCGGCGGTGGTACGGCGGCGAGTCCGGTCCGGGTCGTGGCGCCGGGCGAGCGGGTGACCGCCGGGCCGGGGATACGGGTGTGGCTGACGGCCGACGGCGGTCACTGGTCGGTGCCCGTGGCCCTCGCGGGGAACGACGGCGACCGCCCGGGCGGCGCCCCGGGCGTCTCCCTGAGGGTGGACTCCGTGAAGGGCGGCTTCTTCCTGTCGGGCCTCTTCCAGGGCCTGAACGGCGAGCCGGGCCGGGTCGCGGTGCAGACCGGCGACGGCGAGGTCACCGCGAAGGTCCTCGTCCTGGCGGGCAGTCCGGGCTGGGGCATCTGGTACACGAGCGCGCTCGTGTCGGAGAAGGACGTGAAGACGGTCCTCGCCGCGCGCGGTGACGAGCGGATCGTCACGGTGTACGACGCCTCGGGCAGGGTCGCCGCACGGTCGGCCCGCGAGTGGTGGCGGATATGAGGACGACGACCAGGCCGCCGAAGAACCCCCGGCACCACGAACGCGTCCCGCTGCGGATCCGGCTCCGGCGCAACCGTGGCCGGCTGGTGCGCCGGCTGCTCTACGTCCTCCTCGCGCTGGTCGCGACATTGTGCGCGGCGGCCGTGGTGGCGTACCGGTTGACGGCCATTCCGAAGCCGCACCCCGAGACCGTCACCCAGAGCACGGTGTTCCTCGACGCGGACGGCGCCTATCTGGGCCGGCGCGGTCCGGTCGACCGCCAGGACGTGCCGTTGTCCGCGGTCCCCCGGCATGTGCAGGACGCGGTGATCGCCGCGGAGAACCGCTCCTTCCGTACGGACAGCGGGGTCTCGCCGAAGGCCGTCGTGCGGGCCGCGTGGGCGACGCTGACCGGCGGCGCGTCGCAGGGCGGCTCCACCATCACCCAGCAGTACGTGAAGAACGCCCTGCTGAGCCCCCAGCACACCCTCTCCCGCAAGGCGCGCGAGGCGCTGATCGCGATCAAGCTGGACCGCACCCGCTCCAAGGACGAGATCCTCGCGGGCTATCTCAACACCGTGTACTTCGGTCGGGGCGCCGCCGGGATCCAGTCCGCCGCGCGCAACTACTTCGGCGTGGACGCGAAGAGCCTGACCGTCGCGCAGGGCGCGGCGCTCGCGGCGATCGTCAACATCCCCTCGTACTACGAGAAGGCGGGCTCCGACCCGAAGGTGACCGCGAAGCTGGAACGCCGCTGGGAGTGGGTGCTCGATGCGATGGCGGCGAGCGGAAGCATCACGGCGAGGCAGCGGGCCGCGGCGCGCTTCCCGGCGTTCCGGTTCTATCCGCCGGGCGAGACCGACGGGCAGCGGCAGTATCTGATCGACGTCGCCGCGAAGGAGGCCGCCGACCGGCTCGGCATCACCGAGGACCAGCTCGCGAGCGGCGGCTACAACGTGACGACCACCTTCGACCTGGGCCTGCAGGACAGCGCCACGCAGCTGGTCCAGGACGGCCGTCCCGCGGGCAAGGGGGTCCGGGTGCACACCGCCGTGGTGGGGCTGGTGCCCGGCGACGGGGCGGTGCGGGTGCTGTACGGGGGCTCGGACTACGCGCGGCAGCCGTTCAACGACGCGGTGAGCGGGGCGGTGGAGGCGGGCACGGCGCTCGATCCGTTCCGTGCGGTGGGGCCGGTGGGCGAGCCGCTGGGCAAGCTGCTGAGGACGGCGGCACCGACCCCGATGAACCTCGCCTCGGCGTACGCCACGGTGGCGGCGGACGGCAGGTACGCCACCCCGTACACCGTCGCCCGCATCACGAGAGAGGGCCGCACGATCTACCGGGCGCACCCGGAGGTGCGCCAGGTCCTGGGCGAGAAACAGGCGTTGATGGCGGGCGCCCGCTCGGGGGCCGGGCCGACCCTGGTCGCCGTCACCGCCGGCCGACCGGCGGCGAAGGCGTTCGCCACCGGCGGGGCGGGCGGCGGGATCACCCGGCGGACCGTGTGGACCACCGGGTACGACGGCGAACTCGCCCTCACCGTCGCGCTGTTCGCCGACCGGCCGGGCACGAAGAAGGGCACCACCCTGCCCGCTCAACTGCCGAACGAGCCGCCACCGGCCGAGTTCGCACAGACGGTGGCGGCGGGCATCTGGAGCCGGACGCTCAGCTCACGGTGACCTTCACCGAGGGGCTGTGCGCGGCGGCGAAGTCGGCCGTCGCCACGGTGAGCAGCCGGTAGCCGAAGGTGCCCTTGGTGTTCTCGGCGACGGTGAAGGTGACCTGGCCGGTGCTGGACTGGGTCTTGGTGGCGAGGGTCGTCCAGGCGCCGTTGCGGTACACCTGCAGCTTCACCTTGGCGCCGGTCTCCTTCGAGGAGACGGTGCCGCTGAACTTCACCGTGGCGCCGCGCTTGACCGCGGTGGCGGACGCCTTCAGCGTCACCTTCGGCGACACCGACACCTTGACGGCGGCCGAGACGGGCTTGGTCCCGGCGGCGGCGACCAGGCGCAGGCTCTCGTTGCGGGCGGGGGTGGTCTTCAGCGCGATGACGCCGCTGCCGTCGGTCGTGCCGGTGGCCACCGTCTTCCATGCGGTGGCGCCGGCCGGCCGGGCCTGGAGGGAGACCGTGCGGTACGCCAGCGGGTTGCCCGTACCGGCGGTGAGCAGGCCGGACACGGTCACCTTCTGGCCGAGCACCACGCTGCCGGGTGCGCTCGCCGTCAGCTTGTCCGCGGTCACGACCGCGGTCACGTTCGCCGTGCCGACCGCTCCCGTGCTGTCGGTGACCGTCACGGTGACGGTGTGCGTGCCGACCGACCAGGCCGAGGTGTCGAGGCCGTCGCCCCACTTGGTGCTCGCGTAGTGGCCCTCGCTGCGCACCTGGAGCGGGGAGAACGGGGTGTCACCGTCGGCGTAGGACCGCACGGTCGTGCCGTCGACCGCGACCTCCTCCTTGGTCAGCCACACCTCGTAGTACTCGGGGTCGGAGACCGTCCGGTTCCAGCCGTAGGGCACGGCGGCCGTCCACTCGATGTCCATCGAGTCGGCGCCGCCGTAGGCGAGCTTCGGCGTGACCGTGGTGGCCGTGACGGTCGGGCCGGGGGTGGCCGTGACGCTCAGCGTCACCGGGGCCGACCGGTAGCCCTCCTTGTCGACGGCGACGGCCTGGACCTGCGGACGGTAGGCCATGGTCGCGTACGTGGCGGTGTACGCGTACGGCGCGGTGTCGTCCGTCCCGCTGGGTGTGCTCTTCTTGGTGAACGCGCCCGCGTAGAAGTCGACATGGTCGATGGCCGAACCGCCGGTCGCGGGCGCGGCGTCCACGGTGTAGGCGGTGGCTCCCCACACCAGCGCGTGCGGCTGCGGGGAGGTGAACACCGCGGACGGGTTGGCGACGGTGAGACCGACCGTGCCGCTCGCGGTCTGCTCCGTGGCCCCGGAGCCGGTGTCGTCCGGGGTCTCGGTGAGCGTGACGTCCAGGGTGTTGAGGCCGTCCGGCAGATTCCGGGTGTTCAGGGTGAAGTAGCCGGTGCCCACCGAACTGACCGTCACCGAGCTGGAGTTGCTCGCCCCGGTGCGCGTGGTGTACGCCGCCTTGCCCGTACCGGCGTCGAAGTGGAAGCCCGCGTCGGCGACCGGCGTGAAGCGGACCAGGACGTCGCCCCGGTACGCGCCCGAAGCGTTCTGCGCCTCCGCGGCACCGGTGATCGAGTCCGCCTGCTCGACGACGCTCACGTCACCGACCGCGCCGGTGCCGGAGGGGCCGTCGTCGGCCAGGGCGAGCCCGGCCGCAGGGGCGGAGAGGAACAGGGCCACACCCAGGGCTGTGGCCGCACGAAGGGAAGACCGCACGGTGGCGACTCCGAAGAAGAGGGAGCGGTTTTCGGCCACTCCGGATCACTGAGGAGCCATACCGTACATACGTTCCCTGTGCACCTGGATGCCGGGGTGGTTCATCCGAGGCATGGGCGGTGAAGCCGGTGTCGGGCAGCGGCAGCGGCAGCGGCAGCGAGTGAGAACGGCCGAGGACCCGGCGCGGGGTGGCCGGGTCCTCGGGGTCACCGGATCGGTCAGCGTTGGGTGTAGATGAAGCCGACCTTGTCGACCTCGTCGCCGGAGCGGCCGTGGAAGCCGGCGAGTTGCCAGCCGGAGGGGGCGGTGCGGGTGACGCAGTCGGAGGTGGTGGTGCCGCCCGACAGGGTACGGCCGAGGTTGGTGGTGAACTTGGCGTAGAAGATCCGGGTGTGGTCGTTGTACGTGCCCTGGCAGAGCTGCGTGCTCGTCACGTACTCGCCGCTGCCCAGGGTGAGGGAGGAGGCGGTGCCGCCGGTGCCGCCGTGGGCGAGCGTGGTGCCGGTGCTCAGGGTGACGCTCATCTGGTCGACGCGGGAGCCGGAGCGCAGGGCGATGGTGGTGGCGCGGGCGCCGGCCGGGACGCTGTCGATGTCGTTGTAGTAGTCGCCGTGCGGTCCGCCGAACTGGTCGCTGAGCTGGAAGGCGGCGTTGCGCGACCAGGTGAAGCCGACCGTGATCGGGTCGTGGTCGGAGAGCATGAGCCCGTCGTCGGTGAGGAACTTGGCGTGCTCGTTGTTGTACGACGTGGCGTTCAGGGAGACGAGCTTGCTGCTGCGGTAGAGGACCTTGTCGACGACCTCGCAGGTGTTGGGCACGGTCGCCCCGGACTGGTCGCAGACCAGCGCGTCGCTGCCCTTGGCCGGCGCGCTGCCGCCGCGGATCAGCTGCACCCAGGCGTCGGTGAGCCCGTTGGCCGCGCCGAACTCGGCGATGGTGTCGGCGCTGCGGGTGTAGCGGGTGTTGGTGTCGCCCATGACCACGACGGCGTTGCCGGCGGAGTGGGTCTGGATGAACGCGGTGAGCTGGCTCAGGTTGTCGGCGCGGGAGGCCTCGTCGCCGTCGTTGGTGCCGGCGTTGGTGTGCAGGTTGTAGAAGTCGACGTACACGCCCTCGGCCAGGCGCTCACGCATGAAGGTGAAGCCCTTGGGGGTCAGACAGTCGCCCGAGTCGACCTGGCAGGAGTTCCAGTGCACCCGCTCGAAGTCGTCCTCGTCGTAGGGGATCTTCGACAGGGTGTTCAGGCCGCTGCCGATGCCCGCGCCGCCGCTGGTGGGGGTGCGGTAGGCGTGCGCGGTGTCCGCGGCGTAGAGGTAGGCGTGGTAGTTGAAGTCCTCCTCGACATGGACGATGTCGTACGGGGCTATCCGCTGGCCGATCGCCGTGGTGCTGGTGTCGCGCGGTGTCGACGCGCTGGAGAGGCTCTCCGGCAGGCCCGCGACGTTGTAGCTGAGGACGTTGAAGGTGCCCGAGTCGGCGGCCGCCGCGGAGGGGGCGGCCGCGGTGAGCCCGCCGAGGGTGGCGGCGGCCACCGCGAGACAGGCGAGAAGTCTGCGCATGAGGGAGTGCCTCCTGGGGAGGGAAAGCGGTTTCGGGGAAGAACTCGACTGAAGTTACCGCCGGTTACCGCGCATGTCGTGTCCTTCGGCAGAACTTTGTGACGAGGAACGGGATACGGATGGCGAACGGGCGAACGCCGCGCGCACGCGGACGAGTTGGTCGGCCACCGGAGGCCGTCTCCTCGTGAAGGAGCGCCCTGGCTCTACGCCTTGGCGCCGGTCGGACCGGTTCCCGTCTCGGCGAACTGGTTCGTGTCGAACAGCTCGTTGATGTGGCCGCCGAGTTCGGACCAGTGGTGGCCGGAGAGTTCGGCGGCGGCGCGGGCGTCGCCCCCGGCGCAGACGGTGATGAGTTCGTCGTGGTGCTCGATGGTGTTGCGGCCGCCGAGCAGGCTGGAGAACTTGCGGTAGAGGATGCGGTGGATCTGCGGGTGCAGCTGCTCGACGATCCGGCTCAGCACGGGGTTGTCCGCGGCCTCGATGGGCACGGCGTGGAAGCGGTCGTCGGCGGCGAGCGCGGCGGTGGTGTCGTTGGCGGCGACGGCCCGTTCGAAGTCGCGGTTGGCCTCGCGCATACGGTCCAGGTCCCGCGCGGTCAGCACCGGGACCGCCGTCTCGATGGCCAGTTGGTCGAGCGAGCGCAGGACCGCGAGGGTCTTCTCCACGTCCCGGCGGTTGAGCGTGGTGATGCGCGTGTAGACACCGGGCTTGGCCTCGACCAGGCCGATGTCGGCCAGCCGCGCCAGCGCCTCGCGCACCGGGGTGCGGCTGAGACCGAGCCGCTCGGCGAGCTCGCCGTCCCTGACCTTCTCACCGGGGACGAGCTCGCCGCGCACGATGGAGTCGCGCAGCCGGTCGAAGACCTCGTCACTGAGGAGACGGCGGGAGACGGGACGGTCGAGTGACATATTGCGTACAGTACATCGGCCCGTCACTCGCCCCGCCCTGCCCCCGTTCCGGCCGTGGCCCTGCGGACCAGGGCCTGCGCCAGGACCAGCGCCGGGTCGACGACGGGCACGGCCACGGCGTCGGCGGGCAGGCCGAGGGGGATCTCGGTGCAGCCGGCGATCACCGCCTGCGCGCCCTGTTCGGTCAGGCGTCGTGCGGCGCGGGCCAGGAGTGCGGTCGTCGTGCCGTCGCGGGAGCCCGCCTTCACCGCGTGGATGGCGGTCATGACCTCGGTGTCCTGGCCTGCGGGGTCGGGCAGGACGAGGCGGATGCCGTGGCGGTCCAGCCACTCCTGGTAGAGGCCGGCCCGGACGGTGCCGGTCGTGGCCAGCAGACCGGCCGTGTGGATACGGGGCCTCAGCGCGGCGAGATGCCGGGCGACCTCGTCGATCATGTGGACGATGGGCAGGCCCACGTGGTCGGCGATGCGCGGGACGAAGGCGTGTGCGGTGTTGCAGGGGATGGCGATGACCGTGGCACCGGCCTCGCGCAGGACACGGCCGCCGTCGAGGAGCCAGGGCGTGGGATCGGGGCCGTCGCCCAGCAGGGCCTCGGTGCGGTCGGGGATGGTGGGGTCGGACCAGATGACCGTGCGGAGGTGGTCCTGGTCGCTGCTGCCGGGGGTGGTCGCGACGAGCTTGGCGTAGAAGTCGGCGGTGGCCGCGGGGCCCATGCCGCCGAGGATGCCGATGATCTCGCCGGTGGCCGTGCGGGTGCCGGTGGTCACTGCGCGGGTTCCTTCTGGAGTGGCGCGGCCTCGACGTGGAGCGTCGTGGCGTGTTTCGCCTCGCGGCGCTTCTCCGAGCTGTCGACCACGGCTGCCGCCAGCGAGTTGCCGATGACGTTCACGCCGGTGCGGGCCATGTCGACGATGAAGTCCACGCCGAGCAGCAGGGCGATGCCCTCGGCGGGCAGGCCGATCGAGTTGCCCGCGGCGATCAGCACGACGATGGACGCGGAGGCGACGCCCGCCATGCCCTTGGAGAGGATCACCAGGACGCCGACCATGAGCAGCAGCGCGGGCAGAGAGGTGTCGGCGCCGTAGGCGTTGGCGAGGAAGACCAGCGCGGCCGCCTGGTAGAGGACGGAGCCGTCGGTGTTGAAGGAGTAGCCGAGCGGGACGACGAAGGAGGTCGTGGACCGGCTCAGGCCGAACGCCTCCAACCTGCCCATCAACGGGGCCAGTACGGACTCCGAGCTGCGGGTGACGAAGGCGATGCCGGCCAACCCGCCCACGGACCTGAGCAGTTCGACGTACCGGACGCGCCAGACCGTGGCGATCAGCGGGAAGAGCACGCCGATGACGATCGCCAGGCCCGCGTAGACCACCGCGATGAAGCCCAGCAGGCTGCGCAGGTTGCCGAAGCCGTAGTACGCGACGTCGTAGGAGATGAAGCCGAGCACACCCAGCGGCGCGACCCTGATGACGTAGCCGACGACCTTGAACATCACCGCGGCGACGGACTCCAGGACGGCGGCGAAGGGCTCGGACTTCTCGCCGAGCGCGGCCATGGCGACGCCCACGAGGAGGGCGAAGACGATCGCGCCGAGCAGGTTGCCCTCGCCGAACGCGGCGAAGATGTTCTTCGGTACGGCGTGCAGGACCAGTTCGTGGAAGTCGATGCCCCGGCTCAGGCCGTCGAGGTCCTTGGCGTCGGCCGCGTGGACGGGGGCGCCCCTGCCGATGCCCGTGACCTTGGCCAGGCCCACCGCGATCAGCAGGATCACGGTGGTGACGAGCTCGAAGTAGAGGATCGCCTTGCCGGCGATCCGGCCGACCTTCCTGACCGACTCCATGCGGGCGATGCCCAGCACGATGAGCGGGAAGACCAGGGGCAGCACGACGACCTGCACCAGGTTGAGGAACACGTCCCCGAGGATCTTCAGCTGCTCGCCCGCGGACGGCGCGAGGGATCCGATGAGGGCGCCGAGGCCTACGGCGATGACCGACTGGATGCCGATCGGCATGCGCAGACAGCGCCTCCAAAGGGTTGGTGGGCTGGTGGGGCGGGGGTGAGCGGTGTTCATGGGACCTCCTGCCATATGCAGTATATTGCGTACTGCGTGGTGGCCGGTAACACTGAGGCCGGAGGAGGTGACCTGTCAAGGGGGCCCGGAGGTTCCGGCCGACGCGCTCAGACTCGCTCCATCACGGAGTAAAGGGTTCGGCATCGTCCGTTCAACGGTCTTGTTCTGTCCATGACTCGTTCGATGGGATGCGCGGAGACCACGAACCACAGGGGGGACCCATGCCCATAGCCCGTTCCGCGAGAGGCCTCGCGGCCGCCACCTCGGTCGCCGCCCTCTCCGCCGCCGCGCTGACGGCCGCCGCACCGGCCGGCGTCGGCGCCGCCGCTCCCGCCGTACCGCACACCAAGGCGGTACCGGCGATCGTCGGGCACAACCTGGTGCGCGGGGTGAGCAGCCCGCTCTCCAACGCGCAGTGCCAGGCCAAGTGGCAGATCAACTGCTACAACCCGCTCCAGTACCGCACCGCGTACGACCTGAACGCCCTGTACCGCAAGGGTGTCACGGGCAAGGGGCGCACCATCGTCATCGTCGACTCGTACGGCTCTCCGACCGTGCAGCACGACCTCGACGTCTACAGCAAGCAGTTCGGTCTGCCCAGCACCAAGGTGAAGGTCGTCAAGTGGGGGCACGTGCCCGCCTTCGACCCCACGAACTCCGACATGACCGGCTGGGCCGGCGAGACCACCCTCGACGTCGAGATGGCGCACGCCGTCGCGCCCGCCGCCAAGATCGTCGTGGTGGAGACGGCGGTCTCCGAGACCGAGGGCACCACCGGTCTGCCGGAGATGATGAACGCCGAGAAGCACCTGATCGACCAGGGCGTCGGCGATGTCATCAGCCAGAGCTTCGGCGCCACGGAGAACACCTTCCCCGGCTTCTCCCAGGGGAACTTCTCCAGCATCAAGAACCTGCGGTACGCCTTCAAGGACGCCGACAAGAAGCACGTGACCGTGCTGGCCGCCTCCGGTGACGGCGGCGCGACCGACCTGCAGGCGGACGGGAAGACGTACTACAAGAAGCGCGTCAATTCCTGGCCCTCCTCGGACCCGCTGGTCACCTCGATCGGCGGCACCCAGCTGCACCTGAACGACAAGGGCGAGCGCGTCAAGCCGGACAGCGTCTACAACGACTACGGCTCCGGTGGCGGCGGCCAGTCCCACGTCTTCACCCGCCCCTCCTTCCAGGACGGCGTGAAGAGCAAGGTCGGCTCCCGCCGCGGCACCCCGGACGTCTCGATGACCGCCGCGGTCAACGGCGGCGCCTGGATCTACTCCAGCTTCGACCCGACCGCGGTCGGCTGGGACGTCTCCGGCGGCACCAGCGAGGCCACCCCGCTCTTCGCGGGCATCATCGCCCTCGCCGACCAGGCGGCCGGCCACCGGGTGGGCAACATCCAGAAGGCCCTCTACGGCCTCTACGCCCACCACGCCAAGGCCAACGGCGTCGTCGACGTCAACGACGGCACGAACAACACCTACGAGGGCGTGACCGGCTACAAGGCGGTCAACGGCTATGACCTCGCGACCGGTGTCGGCACCATCGACGCCCTCCGCTTCGTCCCGGCCCTGGCCAAGGCCAGCAAGCACTGACATCAGCCGACCTCAGTTGACCTCACGTGACGGACGGCCCGGGTTCACCCCCGGGCCGTCCGTCTCTCAACTCCCGTAATTCTCATGCGTCTTGCTCCCGGCGCCCCTTACGATCCCCTCGCTGCCCGAACACCAGTGCCCCATCAGGGCGCCGGACAACGGGCATCCGAACGGGAGGGACCACTTGACCATGTCCTTTGGCAGCATGTCCTTTGGCAGCATGTCCTTGGGAAGCATGTCCTTGGGCGCACGCTCGCGTGCCCTGCTCGCTTCTCTGGGAACCCTCGGCCTGGCACTCGTCGCCGCCGCGTCACCCGCGAGCGCGGCCGCCGGGGTGCCCACCACGCCCACGCAGCTGTTCAACGGCAACCGGCACTGCTCGACCGACGCGGACCGGCCCACGTATCTCTGGGCCCGCAACGGCCTGGTCGTCGAGGGCATCCCCGCGACCACCGACGACTCCGACCACTCCTCGCTCACCGTGCAGTACCAGGTCTGGCCGGTCACCGACCCGACACGGACCACGACGGTCACCCGCACCCACGCGAGCCCCGGCTTCGAGTCCCCCGGCACCCTGCCCGCCGACGTGCTCACCGACGGGCAGACCTACGCGTGGCGGGCGCAGACGGTGGCCGGGAGCGCGGCCTCCGACTGGTCGGCTCCCTGCTACGTCACCATCGACAACTCCGGCCCGTCGAGCGCGCCCACCCTCACCTCGCCGAACTACCCGCCGGACGAGTGGAACCCGGGCGGCGAGCCGGTCGAGTTCCAGCTGAGCGCGAACGGCGTCGACGACGTCACCGGATTCGAGTTCTCCTGGCAGCAGGACCTCCCGGTCATCGGCACCAGCATCGGCGACCACGGCGTTCCGCAGCCCGTCGACCCGTACGAGGACACCCGGTACTTCAAGCGCGCCGATTCCCTGGGCGGTTCGGCCACGCTCCGCCTCGTCCCGCCGAGCGGCGCCGGTGTGCTGACCCTGTGGGTGCGCAGTCTGGACCGCGCCTACACCGGGTCGGCGATCACCAGCTACACCTTCCGTGTCCGCTCCACGGCGCCCACCGTCACCCCGGCCGTCCCGTCACCCGAGTTCGGCGAGCCGACCGAGTTCACGCTCACGCCGGACGCCACGCTCCAGTCGACGAGCCCGGTCGTGAGCTACTCCGTGGAGACCATCGGCGGACAGGACGGCGGCAGGACCGTCGAGGTCGCGGCCTCGGCCGACGGCACGGCCGAGGTGGAGCTCGCACTCGACGGCATCTACGGCGAGCGCCTCCGGGTGACCAGCACAAGCGCCAACGGCTGGGTCAGTGACGCGGGATCGTGGGGCATCGGCTACGACACCACGCCGACCGTCGCCTCGGACGTCTACCCCGAGAACGGCTCCGGCGGCGGCGTGGACGTCCCCGGCACCTTCACGTTCACGCCGAAGGTGAAGGACGTCGTGAGCTACACGTACTCCTTCAACGGCGACCCGGAGGCCACCGTCCCCGCGGACGACCAGGGCACCGCGAGCCTCGACTGGACCCCGGCCACGGACGGCTCCTACGACCTCACGGTCTACGCGACGACCCGCTCGGGCATCCAACTGGCGCCCTACTACTACTCCTTCACCGTGAACTGACGGCACCTCCTACGCGGCGACGACCGCGACCCCGATCCTGCCCCCGTCCACGTCCACCACCGTCCCGTGCACGAACGCGGACTCGTCGCTCGCCAGCCAGACCGCCGCGTGCGCGACGGCGTCCGGCGTGCCGACCCGGCCTGCCGGGGTGCCCTTCATCATGACCTCGCCGGGGTGCGGGTCGGCGCCCTCCGGGGACGGGGGCAGGATCACGCCCGGCGAGATGGCGTTGACCCGTACGCCCAGCGGGCCGAACTCGGCGGCCCACGCGCGCGTGAGCGTCTCCATGGCTCCCTTGGTGGAGCTGTAGAGGGCGCCGAGCGGGACGCCCAGGCGGGCGATCCATGACCCGAGGTTGATGACGACCCCGCCGCCCGACTCCGCCATCGCCGGGACGACGGCGGCGGTGAGGAAGAAGGGGGCCTTCACATTGACCCCGTAGACCTGGTCGAAGGTCTTCTCGTCGGTGCCGGTGGTGCCGGGGGCCGGGTAGACGCCGGCGTTGTTCACCAGGATGTCGATCCGCCCGCCCAGGGCCGCGCGGGCCCGCTCGGCCAGGTCCCGCGAGGCCTCCGCGCTTCCGTCGAGGTCGGCCGGCAGGAAGTCGCCCCGTCCGCCGGCGGCACGGATGCCCTCGACGACCTGTGCTCCCCGTTCCCGGTTGCGCCCGGAGACGAGGACGTGGGCGCCCTCGGCCGCGAAGGCCTCGGCGATCGCCTGTCCGATGTTGCTGGTCGACCCGGTGACCAGCGCCGTCTTGTTCCGCAGTCGTTCCGTCATGCCGCCACTGTGCTGCGTATAAAATGGACCGGCAAGTCCAGAATCTCAACCGGGGAGGCCGGATGCCGGACGTGGAGGCACTGACCACCAAAGGGCGTGCCACACGCGCGCGTATCGTCGCGGGGGCCGCCGAGGTGCTGCGCGAGCAGGGGGTCGCCTTCACCACGCTCGACGACGTCCGCGCCCGCACCGGCACCAGCAAGAGCCAGCTCTTCCACTACTTCCCCGACGGCAAGGACGAACTGCTGCTGGCGGTGGCCGAGTTCGAGGCGGAGCGGGTGCTGGAGGACCAACAGCCGCATCTGGGGCGGCTGGACTCGTGGGAGTCCTGGCAGCAGTGGCGGGACGTCGTGGTGGAGCGCTATGAACTCCAGGGCGACCACTGCCCGTTGGGGTCGCTGTTCCTGCAGGTCGGGCGGGACCGGCCCGGCGCGCGGGCGATCGTGACCGAGCTGATGCGCCAGTGGCAGGAGCAGCTCGCCCGCGGCATGAGTGCGCTGCGAGCGAAGGGGCTGGTGTCCGCGTCCCTGGACGTGGACCGGACGGCCGCCGCACTGCTGGCGGGCATCCAGGGAGGCGTGGTCATCCTGATGTCCACGGGCGACTCGACCCACCTCAGGGCCGCACTCGACACCGGTATCGAGCAGTTGCGCGCGACGGCCGGTTTCACGTCACCTTCCTGAGAGGTGACCGGGGCGAGAGGCGAGCCGGGTGTCTCACATGCGGTCCACGTCCACGACGGCCTGCGCGAAGTCGGCGGGCGCCTCCTGCGGGAGGTTGTGGCCGATGCCCGTCAGGGTCCGGTGCTTGTACGCGCCGGTGAACCTGTCCCGGTACGTCGACCCGTTGCCCGGCGCCGTGAAGGGGTCGCGTTCGGGGTCGAGGGTGATGGTGGGGACGGCGATCGTCGGCCGCTGGGCGAGGCGGCGCTCGTAGGTGTCGTAGCGGCGCTCGCCGTCGGCGAGGCTCAGGCGCCAGCGGTAGTTGTGGACGACGACGGCCGCATAGTCGGGGTTCTCGAAGGCCTGTGCGGTGCGCTCGAAGGTGGCGTCGTCGAAGTCCCAGGTCGGGGAGACGGTGTCCCAGACGAAGCGGGTGAGGTCGTGCCGCAGGTCCGGCGTCTCCATGGCCGTACGGCCGCGCTCGGTGGCGAAGTAGTACTGGTACCACCAGGTGTGCTCGGCCTGCGGGGCGATCGGCGAGAGCTGGGCCTCGCGGTTGGTGATCAGATACCCGCTCACCGAGACCAGCGCCTTGCAGCGCTCGGGCCACAGCGCCGCGATGATGTCGGCGGTGCGCGAGCCCCAGTCGAAGCCGGCCAGCACGGCCCGTTCGATCTTCAGGGCGTCCATCAGGGCGATGACGTCGAGGGCGATGGCCGACTGCTGGGCGTTGCGGACAGTGCGGTCGGACAGGAAGCGGGTCGTGCCGTGGCCACGCAGATACGGGACGATCACCCGGTATCCCCGCTCGGCCAGCAGCGGGGCGACATCGACGTAGCTGTGGATGTCGTACGGCCATCCGTGCAGGCAGATGACGGCGGGGCCGTGGGCGGGGCCCGACTCGGCGTAGCCGACGTCCAGCAGGCCGGCCCGGATCTGCTTCGGCGACGGGAAGGCCGACACCGAGGACGTGCCGCGCCGGGGGGCCGCGGAGGCCGGCTGCGGGCCCTGGAGGCCGGTCAGGGAAAGGGCCGTCGCGCTGGTGCCGAGCCCGACAGCCTTGCTGAAACCACGCCTGTTGATCACGGGAATCCTCCGCGGGGGTCACGTGCGCCGACTTGCGCGATGCCTGACTTTTGCACGAACAGCGTCACCGGTCAAGGCGGTGACGTCTGCTCCTCAGTAGTCTTTGCCGACAGGCTTCGCACCGGAAGGGCCGTTCCATGATCATTTTCTTTGGTACCAAGGGGTACCTCTACCAGCTGGCGATACTGACCCTGGTCTGCGGCCAGTGCGGGAACCCCGCCGCGCACACGCTCCGCAAGCGCGTCACGAAGTTCACGCTGTTCTTCGTGCCGCTGTTCCCCATCTCGACGAAGTACGCGACGCAGTGCACGTTCTGCGGTGCGGAGCAGAAGGTGACCAAGGAGCAGGCGGAGCAGTTGCAGGCGCAGGCCGCCGGCGGGCAGGGCGGTCAGCAGTACGGGCAGCCGCAGCAGCAGCCCTACCAGGGTTGAGGAGCGCTGGGCGGCCCCGGCCGTTCGGCCGGCTCGGTGCCGGAATCGCCCGCTGTCGGTGACCGTTCGACCGAGGCGGGCCGGACTGATCGCGAGCCTGAATCATCAATTCCGCATATGGCCGCGGCGCAGGGTGCGGGCGCACCAGCCGATGACCGCGGCGTTGACCTCCGCGCCGATCGCGACGGCGGTGACGAACATGACCATGTTGTCCGACAGCACGTCCGGCAGCAGGAGGAACACCAGGCTCGCCGGTGCGGTGGTGTGACGCTGGAGAAGATCGGTGATCTCCTCGCGGACGCCACGCTGCCGCCCGAGCTGGACGCCGCTCTCTGCCGTGCCGCCGCGAAGGTCCCCGGCGTCTCGGTGGTCGAGAACGCCAGGGACTTCAGCGGCCGTCCGGGCGTCGGCCTGCGCTTCAAGGACCGTGACGGACAGGCCACTTGGGTCTTCGACGAGAAGGCCCTCACCTACCTGGGCTCGGACAAGGAGGCCCTGCTGGGCACGGGGGTCGCGGACCAGGTCGGCCGGACACCGGGCGGTTGAGGGCTCAGGCCGCCGAGCCCCAGAGCGCCTTGAACCTGGCCGTGTAACCCTGGGTGTATCCGGTCAGGTTGGGGTGGAAGACCTCGGACGCGTTGGTCAGGTCGTTGAACCACGAGTCGGAGCCGCAGGCACCGTGCCCGTTGAACTGCGTGCGCATGTCGACGTAGTAGACGGCCGACTTGATCGAGGCGGCGAGGGTGCCGTCGGAGAGGGCGTCGGCGAAGCCGTTCATGTAGCCGCGCTTGGCGGCGCTGAGGTCGATCACCGGGCATGCGGTGGACGAGGTGGAGAGCACCCGCGGGTAGCCGAAGGCCCAGACGACGGCGTTGGGCGCCTTCGTCCTGATGTCCTTGTACAGGGCGGCCAGGTCGTCCACCATCTGGTTCCTGGCGTAGGACGACATCCAGGTGGTGGCCGTCTGGCAGTAGCTGTCGCTCTGGGTGAGGCAGCCCTGGACCACCGACGAGAACTGGGCGTCGTTGCCGCCCACCGTGATGGTGACGAGCTTGGTGTTCGAACTCAGCGCGGACAGCTGGTTGTTGCGCACGTCGGCGATGGTCGCGCCGCTGCAGCTCACGTCCTTCAGGGTGTACGACGGGTGCGCGGCGGCCCACTGGTGCGGGTAGTTGTTCGTGCTGCGCTTGCAGGCGCCGCTCGCGCTGTCGTACGAGCCCGCGCCGACACCGGAGGCGTACGAGTCGCCGAGCGCCACGTATTCGGGTTGCGTGGCCGCCTGGGCGGGGGCGGCCGTCCCGGCCGAGATACCGGCGAATGCCATGACGGCGCCGAGGACAGCCGTCGTGAATCTACGCATGAGTTCCTTCATGATCGGGCACGAATGCACGGAAGCGGTGATCGCAAGCATGTGTGCTGATCACCGCCGTCTCCACGACTTGCCCCCTTTCCTGGCCACTTGGGCACATGGTCCGGCCCGCGGGAACACGGAAGTGGCGGATTCGTCCATCAACCGGTCGGTCGATGGACTGATCCGCCACTTCACCCGCCATCCCGTCACGGCTACGTTCGGTGACCATGACGACCGAGACGCCCGAGACGACCGAAGAGATGACCGCTGAACTGCGCCTGCGCGGCGAGCTCGCCGCCGTCTACCGGCTCGTGGCGCACTTCCGGATGACCGACCTGATCTTCACGCACATCTCGGTCCGCCTGCCCGGGCCGGAGCACCACTTCCTGATCAACCCGTACGGCCTGCTCTTCGAGGAGATCACCGCCTCGAACCTGGTCAGGGTCGACCTGTCCGGCCGGCCCGTCGAGGAGACCCCGCACCCGGTCAACCCGGCCGGCTTCGTCATCCACGGCGCGATCCACGCGGCCCGCCCCGACGCGCACTGCGTCCTGCACACCCACACCCGGGCCGGTTGCGCGGTCGCCGCCCAGGCGGAGGGCCTGCTGCCCCTCAACCAGATCTCCATGGAGTTCTACGGCCGCCTCGGCTACCACGACTACGAGGGGGTCGCCCTCAATCTCGCCGAGCAGGAGCGCCTGGTCGCCGATCTCGCCGGCCACCCGGCGATGATCCTGCGCAACCATGGCCTCCTCACCGTCGGCGAGAGTCCCGCCCGGGCCTTCCTCCGCATGTACTACCTGGACAAGGCCTGCGAGATCCAGACCACCGCGGCGGCCGGCGGCGCCAAGCTGGTGGTGCCCGCCGCCGACGTCTGCGAACTCACCGCCCGCCAGCTGACCGGCCAGGACGACAGCTCCGACCTCCAGGACACGGAGGCGTACGACCTCGCGTGGGGGGCGCTGCTGCGCCTGGTGGAGCGGATCGCGCCCGACTACAGGGACTGAGGGCCGCCGGTCCGGGGCCGTCAGGACCAGCCGGGTCCTGGATGAGCCGGTCGTGCTGTACGTCTGGCTGCACGAGGGCCGTGCGGACGCGGTTCGTGGTCTCCCAACTCCCGCCCTGTACCCGCATGTTCGGGGCGATCTCGCCCAGGGGCACGTGATAGAAGGAGTTCCGGCGAAGGCCGGGTACGGCCCGCTTCCCGGGCTTGGGTACGAGTGACGCTTCGGTACGAGGGACACCAGGACGGAGTCAGGGACGATGAGCTCTCCCCACGGCGGCGGACAGGGCGCGCAGCCGTTCGCGATCGACACGAGCAAGCCCCATCCGGCCCGGATGTACGACTACTTCCTCGGTGGGAAGGACAACTACGAGGTCGACCAGGCGGCCGCCGAGCGGGTCATCGAGGCGGCGCCGGAGGTGCGGCTGGCCGTGCGGGAGAACCGGCGGTTCATGCAGCGCGCGGTACGGCATGTGGTGGGGGAGGGCGGCATCCGGCAGATCCTCGACATCGGCACGGGTCTGCCGACCGAGCCCAACGTGCACCAGATAGCGCGGGCCGTCGCCCCCGGCACCCGGGTGGCCTACGTCGACAACGACCCGATCGTCAGCGCCCATGCGCGGAGCCTGCTGGGCGACGACGACACCGACACGTCCGTCGTCCTGGGCGATCTGCGCGACCCCCGGGCCGTCCTGGACCATCCGGACGTGCGCCGGGTCATCGACTTCGACGAGCCGGTGGGGCTGCTGCTGGTGGCGATCCTGCACTTCATCACGGACGCGGAGGATCCGGCAGGCATCGTCGCCACCCTCCGCGACGCACTGCCGACCGGCTCGTACGTCGTCCTGTCCCACGCGACCGTCGAGGTCCACGAGGACGGCCGGGAGGACGCGGTGAAGGTCTACAAGGGTGCGACCGCCACCATGAACCCCCGCTCCCACGCTCGTGTCCTGGACTTCTTCGACGGCCTCACCCTGATCGACCCCGGCCTGGTCCTCGTCCCGGACTGGCACCCCGAGACGCCCCTTGAGCCCGGCTCCCCACCGGTCGGCATCTACGGCGGGGTGGCACGCAAGGAGAGCTGACGCCAAGGGCCTCGGACCCGACCGGAGTTCACCGGTCAGCCCGTCACTCCCCCGCATCCTCCGTCGTCCCCACGTCCTTGCGCGACACCGCGAGATACGCGACGAGGACCAGGATGGCGGCCGTCCAGGCCAGGGTCACCGGACCCAGTCCCCACCCGAGCCCGCCCCGGGCCCGGCTCACGGCCATCCAGTCGGCGACCGACGCGCCGAGGGGGCGGGTGATGACGTAGGCGGACCAGAAGGCGGTGACGGGGCCGAGGATGCCGCGGCGGTGGGCGAGGGCCGGGACGGCGATGGCGGCGGCGTAGAGGACGCCGGAGCCGAGATAGCCGAGGCCGAGGGTGGCGGAGAGGTCGCCGGCCGCGGTGCCGAGGGCGAAGGTGGCGAGGACGGCGGCCCAGTAGAAGACCTCGCGGCGGCGGGTGCGGATGCTGTGGATGGACAGGGTGCGCTCACTGCCGTACCAGAGGGCGAACACCGCGGCGAGCGCGACCAGGAAGAACGGCGTGGACAGGAGATACGGCACCCCGAGCCCGACGTGCAGCACGTCCGCGGCCATCGTGCCGAACACGCTCACCATGACGATCGCCGTCCAGTACACCCAGGCCACGTACCGTCGCACGGCGAACTGCACCGCGAGCGCGGCCACGAGCGCCAGGCCCCCCAGGGCGACCGCCGGGATCGGCCCGAACAGATGGGCGAGCCAGTCGGAGGCCGTCTCGCCCATCCCGGTGGTCAGCACCTTGATGACCCAGAACCAGACGGTCACCTCCGGCACCTTGCTGAGGGCACGTCGTACGGGAGGAAGGCGAAGCTGATCCGTGGTCGTCATGCCGCGCACGATGACATGCCGAACGGCTCCTCCCCCAGCCCCCTTTGCCATTGTTTTGGTGCTTCTGGTGCGCAAGTTGGCCCGACACCCGCCGGGCCTGAACACAACCTGAACGCGTCGGCTACTTCAGCCCGATCGCGGCGCAGTCCGCCGCATACTGGGCGGTGCAGATCTCCTTGACGGTGTAGACGCCGTCCTTGATCACCGTGGACTTGATGTTGCTCTTGGTGAGAGCGACGACGGGCACCAGCATCGCCGGAATGTCCTTGTCCGTGGGGCTGTCGACGCTGTCCTCGGTCAGCGCGTCGAACGCGATGTTCCGCCCCTGCACCTTGGCGACGGCCATCTCCGCCGCGCTGGTCGCCTCGAGCAGGAAGGACTTGTACACGGTCATGCTCTGCTCACCGGCGACGATCCGCTGCACCGCGTCCAGGTTGGCGTCCTGCCCGGTGACCGGCGGGATCCTGGTGGCGCCGGCGCCCTTGAGCGCCTCGATGGCGGCGCCGGCCATCCCGTCGTTGGCGGAGTAGACGGCGGCGATGTTGCCGAGCCCGACCGACTGGATGGCCTTCGCCATGTCGGCCTTGGCGGTGGCGGGCAGCCACTCGTTCACGTCGTACGACTTGGCGATGACGACGCGCCCCTTGAGCTCACTGAGCGCACCGCTCTTGAACAGCGCGGTGTTCGGATCGGCGGGCGACCCATTGATCATCACGATCTTGCTGGTGGCGGCCTTGTCCCCGAGCGCGTCGGTGATCGCCCTGCCCTGCACCTCGCCGACGAGCTCGTTGTCGTGGGACACGTAGGCGTCGATGGGGCCCTGGGCGAGCCGGTCATAGGCGATGACCGGAATCCCCGCGTCCTTGGCCTTCTTCACATCGGGCGCGATGGCCTTGGCATCCACCGCGTCGACGACGATGATGTCCACCTTCCGATCGATCATCGCCGCGAACTGCTTGCTCTGCTTCGCCGCGCTGGCCTCGGCGTTCTCGTAGACGACCTGGCCCTTGCCGCTCGTGAGCGAGGCGACCCGCTGCTTGAACAGGGGGTAGTCGAACTTCTCGAACCGCGCGGTGTCCTTGTCCGGCAGCAGCAGCGCGACCTTGATGTCGTTCCGCTTGTTCGGCTTCGCGGAGCTCCCCCCTCCGCCCACGGCATCGAGCGCACCGCATGCGGTCAGCGTCAGCGCCGAGGCAACGGCGACGACCGGCAGAGCGACGGCGCGAAGAGCCGCTGATCTGCGGGGATTTGAAGCGGAGGGGGCGGTTCGAACGTTCACGTGCGGGTGCCTTCCAGGCGAATGAGCAAGGTGCGACAGGGCCACCGGATGACTGAGTAGCCAAACGGCGCCGGGGAGTCACGTCAAGACATCCCGTTGTCGTTCCGACACATCTACGGAATCTTCCCATCCGAGCGGGGGTTCCGGTCCTGGACGACCCACCCCCCCGGAACCGAAAAGTCAGATAAGCGTAAAGAACCTTGACAGTGAATTGGTCTAGTCCAAATATGGTCGCTGTTCGCCCCCACCCCCCTCCCCTCGCCTCCCCGGGAGCGTCAATGACCACGTCCAGACGGCCTCGCCCGCTGCTCCGCGCCCTGCTGTCCTGCCTCACCGTCACCGGCCTGTCCGCCGGCCTCCTCGCCCTCGGCGGAGGTGACGCCCTCGCCGCCGGGACACAGCAGGCCCTCCCCGAGGTGAAGCCCCTGCCCAGCCACCTCTCCGCGCCGTACTTCGAGGCCTGGACCGGCGACAGCCCCGCCGCTCTCGCCGCCGCCTCCGGCAACAAGTACCTGACCATGGCCTTCCTCCAGACGGACAAGGCCGGTTCCTGCGACGCGTACTGGAACGGCGACACCACACAGCCGATCGCGAAGGACACCTTCGGCGCCGACATCGCCGCCCTCCAGTCCCGCGGCGGCGACGCGATCCCCTCCTTCGGCGGCTACGGCGCCGACACCACCGGCACCGAACTCGCCGACAGCTGCACCAGCGTCGACGCCATCGCCAAGGTCTACGAGAGCCTGGTGACGACGTACGGCATCAAGCGCATCGACCTCGACGTCGAGGCCGACTCCATCACCAACGCGGACGGGATCGACCGGCGCAACAAGGCCATCGCCCAGGTGGAGTCCTGGGCCCGGCGCACCCACCACTGCGTGCAGTTCTCGTACACGCTCCCCACCACCGCCACCGGCCTCGCCCCCAGCGGCGTCGCCCTCCTCCAGAACGCCGTCGACAACCACGCGCGCGTGGACGTCGTGAACATCATGACGTTCGACTACTGGGACGGGGCCACCCACGACATGGCCGCCGACACGAAGACGGCCGCCGACGGACTCGTCGCCCAACTCGCCGCCCTCTTCCCCGACAAGAGCACCGACGCGCTCTGGCACATGGTCGGCATCACCGAGATGCCCGGCATCGACGACTTCGGGCCCGAGGAGACCTTCACCACGCAGGACGCCGTGAAGGTCGAGCAGTGGGCCGAGGCCAAGGGCGTCAACACCCTCTCCTTCTGGGCGCTTCAGCGCGACAACGGCGGGTGCGTCGGGACCGCCGGTGCCAACTCCTGCTCCGGAATCGCCCAGGACACCTGGTACTTCAGCCACGCCTTCGAGCGGTTCAACCGCGGCTGAGCAACGCCTTGGAGGAGAGCGGGATCCGGGCTCTCGTCTCCCAGCCGGGGCCCGTCTCCCTCGGCCCCGCCCGCAGCTCGCCGCCCAGCGCCGTCACCCGCTCCCCCAGGCCCACCAGGCCGAAGCCGCCGCCGTGGGCCGCGGCGGGGAGCTGGGTGCCGCCGCGGCCGTCGTCCGTGACCGTCACCAGCAGACCGGCCGCCTCGGTTCGCAGTTCCACGGTGATCTCGGTGGCGTCGGCGGCATGGCGGCGTACGTTCGTCAGGGCTTCCTGGACGACGCGGAAGGCCGCCGCCTGGACCTCGTGGGGCAGGTCGTCGGAGACCGTCGGGGAGCGGTGCAGGGTCGCCTTCTGCTGCGGGGTCGCGAAGCCCTCGACCAGTTCCCCGATGCCGGCCAGGTCTCCGACCGGCCGGCGTTCGGTCTCTTCCGTGGTGTCCCGCAGGACCCCGACCGTGCGGCGCATCGAGGCCAACGCCTCGGTCGCGGCGCGTTCGACGCCCGCCAGGACCGGGTCGAGGTCGTCCGGCTGGGTCGTCGCCATCATGCGGGCCATCTGCGTCTGGACCAGGATGCCGGTGACGTGGTGGGCGACGAAGTCGTGCAGGTCGGCGGCGATCGCCAGGCGCTCCTCGCGGCGCGTGTCGGCCACGGCGACCGTGCGGCGGTAGTCGAGGGAGCGGAGGTAGGCGGCGAGGCCGGCCACCAGGCCGGTCAGGACCAGGCCCACGATGACGTACATCTGCGCGTCGTTGTCCGACCACAGCGTCCGGTAGAAGCGGAGCGGCGTGAGCAGCAGGGCCGCCGCGTCGAGCACCGCGCACACCACCGCCCAGCGCGGCGCGCAGTGCCGTACGGCCACGAAGAGCAGACACAGCAGTACGGCGATCTCGCCGGGGCCGAAGGGGGCGTCCCGGTGACGGACGTAGGCGGCCGCCGTGTAGAGCAGGGAGACGAGGGCGGGGGCCGTCGTGCGCAGGGGCGGGGTGAGCCAGGCGGGGCGGTACGCGGCCGGGCAGAGGACGGCCGTCAGGCCGAGGGCGAGGACGACCGCCGGACGCCAGACCGGGTAGTCCACGTCGCTCGCGATCAGTAGGTCCACGACGCACAGGGCCAGCAGGGCGCCCACGCCGGCGCCCCGGGCGACACCTCGCGGCCGGCTCGACTTCATGCACGTCACCGTATGCGCCGCGACCCGTGCCCGTATCGGCCGAAAGGTCGAGTCGGCGCGCCCCACCCGACTGCTACCTTCCCCGTCATGCCGGACAGCAGGTTCCTCGTCGGCGTCGTCGCCGGCGCGTCCGCCGTGCTGCTGCTCGGTGGTCTCGTCACGCGGCTGGCCTCCGGCACCGAGTCGACCACCGAGCTCAACCAGTACGACACCACGACCGTGGACGGTCACAAGGCGCTGAAGCCGAAGATCGTGGCCGGGCGGACGGAGGGCAAGTATCACCCGCTGCCCTGGGTCGGGGTGAAGGTGCAGGTGTCCTGCCCGACGGGGCTCAAGGCCGTCAGGGGTACGACCATGACCTGCATCGGCCGTAAGAACGACGGGACAACCCTGGACATCCCGGTGACCGTGATCAAAGCCACAGGGTCACACATCACCTGGAAGTTTCAACGCTGACCTGGGAGTTCGACCGCCGTGCGCACGGCGTGCGAAGAACCCACGCAGGAGCACCACACAGAGCCCACACAGTCTTTCGAATCCCTCGTTACCGTTGCTGGCCATTCGACCCTCGTGTCAGACAACCGTCAGGATTACAGCGGATGGACTACTGCTCCTCGTGCCGCCGGCACCTCAACGGCGCTCTGGTGTGCCCCGGTTGCGGTGCCTACGCCCCGGACATCGCGCCGATGGCTCCCGGCGGCCGTACCTCCCAGGCCCCCGCCGCGGCGGAGTTCTGGCCGGAACCGGAGGAGACCCCGGGCGCCGACGCGCCGTTCGACGACCCCGAGGGTGCGATACCGCTGTCCGAGGGGCGGGCCGCGCGGCGCCGGCAGAAGGCGCGGTGGAAGAAGAACCAGCGCCGGGCCGTGGTCGCGACCGCCGTCGCGCTCGTCGGCGGCGGGCTGACCGTCTCGGCGATGAACCGCGGCGGTTCGGGTCAGCACACCCAGGCGTCCTCGACGCCGGCGGACGTCACGAGCATGGGCGTCGCGGAGACGGCCGACCAGCAGACCAGCGTGGTCCCGTCGGCCGGCACGGGCAAGCACCGCAAGCCGGACACCACGTCCGACTCCGCCGCGAACGCCGGTACCTCGCACCGGAGTTCCTCCGCCACCCACACGGACTCGGCGCACACGCGGCCCTACACCGCGTCGACCCCGACGACGGCCGCCTCGACGTCCGCGCACCAGACCACCACGACGTCCGGCACGAGCACCGGCACGGACACCTCGGCGTCCACGTCGACCTCGTCGACGTCGACCGACACCTCGACGTCGAACTCGACCTCCACATCGGCGAGTTCGGGCTCCTCGGACTCCTCGGGGACGTCGAGCTCGTCGGGTTCGACCTCGAGCACCTCCGACTCGAGCTCCTCCACGGCGACGACGTCCCCGTCGGGGATCTGCCTGCTGGGCCTGGTCTGCGTGAGCTGACCGGTTACGTCAACCGCGGTTCCGTACGACGCAGTTGTACGGCGGTGATGGCCCGGACAACGAAGATCCCGGCCACCGCCGCTCCCACGACGGCCGCGTCGGAGACGACGGGAATCCATACGTCGTTGTAGGCAAGGTCGATGACCTGGTCCGTGTCGCCGCTGGACCAGTAGCCGACGCCGCCGAGAAGGCCGATCAGCCACAGGGCCCACCAGATGTTCACAGAGCGCGGCAGCCGCTCGCCGGGCGCGCTGTCCTGGTGAACCTGCGCGACGATACTGCGCGGGATCCAGAGGTTGGCGACGGGCAGCACCCAGGCGAGGTAGAGCCAGAGGCCGGAGTAGTGGGGCATGCTCCCGGACAGCTCACGCGCGTTGTCCCGCACCCGGTCCAGCCAGACCAGGAACGCGAACACGCACGCGACCCCCACGAACCCACCCGCCGCGCTCACCAAGTGGTACGAGTCCTCCAGCGAGGTCAGCGGCCGGTGCACGCCGCCGCCCTGGTCCGGCGGCCCGGAGGCCGGCTCACCGGCCACGGCCAGCCGGATCTCCCAGACGGCCCGCGCGGCCCAGGCGGCACCGGCGAGACCCAGGGTGGCGATGGCGATCCGAGCGGCGCCGCGGACGGGGCGCAGGGCCGGGGCGGAAGTGGCCGCCGCGGTGGGGGACGGTGTCGCTATGTGATCGTTCACCGGGGCATCTTCGCCGACGACGGTCCACCACCGCCAGATCGACATGCCGGGTCTCCAGCTCCGGACGGGGCCTTCACCCACCCTTCGCAGCCCGGCCCCGCACCGGCGTGCGGTGCGGACCCAACTCCGTGAGTACGTCGCCGAGTTGGGCGGCACTGAGAGCAGACGCCGGCAGCGGCTCCGGCGCGGGCCGCAACCCGTCCAGGAGCAGGGCGAGCGGTCGCCGCTGGGCATCCGGGACGGACGGATCCTTGATCGCACCCGGCACCGAACACGGAAGAACGCCGAGTAGGGGCCTTCGCCACCCACCCGGCGTTCATCATCCATCTCTCCCCATAGGTCAGTTGGAGAAGTAGATGTACTTCCAGCCCGTGTACGTCGTCGAGTTGACCGTGTCGCCGGACGAGCCGTTGATGTAGGCGGCCCGGACCCGGGCCTTGATGCCGGACTCGCCTGCTGCGCCCAGGCTGACGGCCGACTTGCCGTTCGTGCCGAGCGTGAAGTACTGCGGGCTGCCCTCGGTCGGGTACCACTGGCCCTGGTAGTAGACCTCCAGCTCGAGGCGCTGCTGGCGGCCGGGGTAGTACGTCATCGTCGTGGTGACGATCGGGGACGTGTTCTTGTGGAACCAGTAGTACGTGTGCGTGCCGATCTTGGCCGTCTTGTAGTGCTTGGTGACGGCCGTGGACACCTTCACCTTGGCGTAGGCCGTGGACTTGACCGTCTTGGGCTTGTAGCGGGAGTCGCCCTTGAAGACCGCCGTGACGTCGGTGTCACGGGTCATGTCGACCGTCGCGGAGAAGTTGCCGCTGGAGTTGACCGTGCCGCTCTTGATCAGCCTGTTGGGCTTGTCCGAGCCGAAGGGGTTGGCCCAGATCTCGACCTTGCGGTTCTTGTACGTCGTGCCGAGGTGCGCCGTGAACTTCACGTCGGCGCCGTACGAGTAGAGCTTCTTGTTGTTGTTCAGGGTGAGGGTCGTCGCGTTGCGGGAGACCTCGACCGCGTCGGAGCCGGAGGCGGCCGCGTGGGTCGCGTCGCCCGCGAAGGACACCTTGTACGTGACCTTGCCGCCGGCCGGCGGGGTGTCCGTGAAGGAGAAGCTGCCGTCCGCCTTGGTCTTGACCGCGGGCAGGGTCTTGCCATTCGGCGAGTCGAGGTCCGTGCGGGTCACGGTGAGGGCGGTACCCGCCGGCAGGGCCGTCCTGGACGTCAGCTTGCCCGTGACCGTGAGCTTCTTCGCCCGGTCCGCCTTCGCAGGCGCCGACACCTTGACGGTGGGCAGTTCCTTGGTGGGGTCGGTCAGGGCGCGCAGGGTGAAGACGCCGAGGTTGTTCTCGGACACGGCGAACACACGGCTGTCGTCCGGCGCCCAGGCCAGCGCACCGGCCACGAGGGTGTCGGAGCCGCTGCTGGTACCGGTGTTGGGGAAGTCGTACTCGCGCACCGGCTTCTGGTCGCCGGGCTTGTAGATGTGGACGTCCGGGTCGTACCAGGAGTCGCTGCCGCCCGCCACGGCCCCGTCCGGCGCGACCCGCACGGCGTTCGGGTACGCGTCGATCGGGTAACCCGTCTCCTTGCTCAGGTCGGTGGCCGAGTACTCGCCGATCCCGTAGCCGGTGCCCGGGTCGCCCCACGAGGTGAGGACGTGCTTGCCGTCGGGCGTGAGGTCGAGCTGGCTCGTGCTGGTGTCCATGCTGCCCTTGGTCCGCAGCGTGGCCCCGTCGGCCGTGACGTCGTACACCGCGAGGTCGCCGCCGTTGCCGGCCACGAGGACACCCGGTACGGCCGGGTCGGAGGCGAGGAAGGTCCCGTAGGAGCCGGAGAAGTCGACGTCCCCGCGCTGGGCGAGATGGACGACGGGCTCGGCGCCGGAGATGTCCAGCGAGCCGAAGTCGGTGGCGGTGGAGAACCAGATCCGGCCGTCCACGATCTCCAGGTCGCTCGGCGCGGTCGTGCCCAGCGTGTAGCTCGTCGTCGGCGTGGCCGTCTGCGTGTCGATCGCGACGATCCGCTGGTCGTTCTTGACGGCCGCGTACACCGTGCTCGAGTCCGCCGACAGCGCCAGGCCGGTCACCCCGGGCTCGTTGGGAAGCGTCGCCCGGACAGTGCCCGAGTAGTCGGCGACGACGATCTTGCCGCTGTTCGGGTCGGAGACGTAGACCCGCTTGTGGACGCCGTCCACGACCATGTCGCCGACGGACTTCACCGGCAGGACCTTGGCGGAGTCGGCCGAGGCCGTGCCCGCCGTGCCGACGGCGAGCGCCGCCGAACCGAAGAGGACCGCGAGCGCCGTCGCGGTCGAGATGCTGCGCCTGCGCACAGTACTGATACCCCCACGAAGAAACCCGGCGGATGGCCGGGTGGTACACGAGTGCGCCGCGCAACGCCCGGACGTGACCGCCGTACGGCGGTGACGCGCGGGGCGCGGCTGCCCGGGCAGCCTATGTCATGTCTGTGACAGTTGTGAAAGGGGTTTCACATCCGGCAAGGAGGGGCGAGCCGGTGGCTCACTCGCCGTCGGCGTCGTCCCGCGGCAGCACGGTCACCCGGTGGAAGTTGCACACGGCCGCCGGCAGCATGTCGGCGGCCGGCGTGCCGCCCTGGTGCGCATGGGCCTTGAGGGCGACGCTGACCAGGCCGAGCAGCAGATCGACGTCGGCGTCGCAATCGAGGTGGACGGTGACCCAGCGGGAGCCCGGGACCAGACGGATCGCGGTCGACTCGGCGAAGTCGTAGTGCAGCCGCTGGATCGCGCGGGCGGTGAGGTGCAGGTCCACGTCCCGCTCGGAGTGGAAGTGCACGATCTCGTCCCCGACGGAACGCAAGGCCCGCCCCGTGCCGCAGCCGGCCTCGCACGGGGTGAGGTCGGGCCACGCCGCGAGCCGCTCCATGGCCTTCTGCGCCGGTGTCATGTGCCCATGGTGCGGTGCTCACCGCGGGGACACCAGGGATTGAGACATCCGTAACCCTCAAGAGACTCGGCGCGGCATACCGAACGGCAGTTCTCCACAGCAGCCCCACTGAAGTGACATGGATCGTTCACGCATCATCCATATCACGCGCCTCGGAACGACAGGATCCGGCCATTGACTCTCCCCGCTCGCCCCGATCACGGGGCGACTTGGGGAGAACCGTTTCCTTGGGGGGCCCGCAGTGGTGTCCGCAGTGGAGGCTTCCGGCGAACCGGAACCTGACAGACCCGAGTTCCGAAGGCCCTACGCGGCCCGCGGACTCGGCGACCGGATCTTCCGGTACCAGCTGACGGCCACCGGGGTCGTCGTCCTCGGCATCATGGCGGCGGTCGGCCTGTTCCTGCTGCTGAGAGCCGGTCAGGCGCTGGACGCCCGGGGGTGGAGGTTCCTCACCACCGCCGTCTGGCAGCCGGACGTCCACAACTTCGGCATCGCCGCGGTCCTCACCGGTACTCTCCTCATCGCCGCCGTAGCGGTGACGATCTCAGTACCACTGGCGGTCGGCACCGCCCTGTTCATCTCCGACGTCGCCCCGCGCCGGCTGCGCCACACCCTGGTCACGATGGTCGACCTGATGGCGGCCGTGCCCTCGGTGGTCTACGGCCTGTGGGGGCTGTTCTTCCTCCAGCAGCACGTCATCGGGCTCTCGCGCTGGCTGTCCGACTGGCTCGGCTGGATCCCGCTGTTCACGGTGGACGGCGCCCAGCCCGGCCAACCGCTCGCCTCGGACAGCGTCTACACCGCCTCCACCTTCGTCGCCGGGATCGTCGTCGCCCTGATGGTCGCGCCGATCCAGTGCTCGGTGATGCGCGAGGTCTTCGCCCAGGCACCGGCCGGCGAACGCGAGGGCGCCTACGCGCTCGGCGCGACCCGCTGGGGGATGATCCGCGCGGTCGTCCTGCCGTACGGCAAGGGCGGCATCATCGGCGGCACGATGCTCGGTCTCGGCCGGGCCCTCGGCGAGACGATCGCCGTCTATCTGATCATCTCTCCCGTCTTCACCATCCAGCCGCACATCCTGCAGACCGGCTCGAACTCGGTCTCCTCACTCATCGCCCTGCACTACGGCGATGCCTCCACCTTCGGCATGTCGGCGCTGATGGCCGCGGGCCTGGCGCTGTTCCTGCTCACCCTGGCGGTCAACTTCACCGCCTCCTCCATCGTGGCCCGTTCCCGGTCCGGCGCGCAGAGCGAGGCCTGAGATGACCGTCGTAGAAGAGATCACGCCGGTGGCCGAGACTGCCGCCACCGCCGGCGCTCCCGCCGAACTCCCCGACCGACCGCGCCGGATCGGCGGACTCAGCCGCTCCGGCGTGCTGTCCCTGTGCGGCGCCGCGGTCTCCGGCCTCTGCGTGGCGGTACTGCTCTTCGGCGAACTCGCCCCGTTCTCCGGCGCGTTGGGCTTCACCGTCACCGCCTACACCGCCTTCCTCACCGTCTACGCCGTGCTGACCGGCCTGGAGGAGGACGGTCAGGCCGTACGGGACCGGGTGATGACGGTCGTGCTGTGGACGGCGGCCGGACTGCTGTTCTCCGCCCTCGTCCTGGTCGTCGGCTTCACGGCCTGGCGGGGCCGGGAGGCGCTCCCGCACGGCAACTTCTTCACCCAGGACATGCAGGCGGCGGGCCCGCTCGACCCGCTCACCAACGGCGGTGTCGCCCACGCGATGCTCGGCTCGCTCATCATGATCACGATCGCCCTCGCGATCACGGTCCCCCTGGGCCTGGCCTGCGCGGTCTACCTCAACCAGATCCCCGGCCGCTTCTCCCGCTTCGTCCGCACGATCGTCGAGGCGATGACCGCGCTGCCCTCGATCGTCGCCGGTCTGATGGTGTACGCGGTCTGGATCCTCGGCCTCGGCATGCAGAAGTCGGGCCTCGCGGCCGGCTTCGCGATCAGCGTGATGATGCTGCCGATCGTGATCCGGGCGGCGGACGTCGTACTCCGCCTCGTCCCCGGCACATTGACCGAGGCGGCCGAAGCACTGGGCGCCCCGCGCTGGCGGACCGTCTGGCACGTGGTCCTCCCGACAGCACGCTCGGGCCTGGCCACGGCCGTCATCCTCGGCACGGCCCGAGGCATCGGCGAGACGTCCCCGGTCCTGCTCACGGCAGGCTTCACGGCAGCCCTCAACGCCGACCCGACCAGCGGCCCGATGATCTCCCTCCCCCTCGCCGTCTTCAACTTCGTCAAGTCCCCCGAGCCGACGATGATCGCCCGCGGCTTCGGAGCGGCGACGGTCCTCATGGCGCTCGTACTGATCCTGTTCGCCATCGCACGAGTGATCGGCGGCAGGGGCCCGGGCCACCAGAACAAGCGCCAGGCGCGCAAGGCAGCACGGGCGTCGATGCGGGACGCGGAGCGCTTCGCAGAACTCCACGCGCCGGGGCTGGAGCTGTTCGAGACCGGTTCCTCCGAAGACGCCGAGCAGCCCGACGCCCCAGGGGGTGCCAGGCCGCATCGAGCAGCGGCTCCGCCGCGGGGCGCGACAAGCCCCCACACACCCGCTCCCGACCACGAGACCGAAAGCGACCCTCACTGATGTCCAGCCTCGCCATGAACGCCCTACGCCGGCTGGGCATCCTGGCCGCACTCATAGCCATACTCACCTCAGCCACCCCCGCACAGGCCGACTCCTACACCCCCATCGCCGGCGCAGGCTCCACCTGGGCCGAGAACGCCGTCGACGAATGGCGCCGCGCGGTCAACCAGTACGGCATGCGCATCAGCTACGCCGGCACCGGCTCCTCCGACGGCCGCCGCCAGTTCCTCTCCGGCACCGTGGACTTCGCGGTCTCCGACATCCCGTTCCAGACCCACCCCACCGACGGCAGCGCGGCCGAACGCCCCGGCGCCGGCTCCTACGCCTATATGCCGATCGTGGCCGGCGGCACCGTCTTCATGTACCACCTGACCGTCAACGGCAAGCGGGTCACCAACCTCCGCCTCTCCGGCGACAACGTCACCAAGATCTTCACCGGCGCCATCAAGACCTGGGACGACCCGGCGATCAAGGCCGACAACCCCGGCCTCCAGCTCCCGCACCGCCCGGTCGTCCCCGTAGTCCGCTCCGACGGCTCCGGCTCCACCGCCCAGTTCACGATGTGGATGGCCAACCAGCACAAGGCGCTGTGGCAGGCGTACTGCAACAAGGTCGGCCGTTCCGGCGCCTGCGGCCAGACGTCGTACTACCCGACCGTCTCCGGCATGATCGCCCAGTCCGGCGACCTCGGCGTCGCGGGCTACGTCGCCCAGAACTACGGCGAGGGCGCGATCGGTTACGTCAACTACTCCTACGCCCTCAACGCGCACTATCCGGTCGCCAAGGTCCTCAACCACGCCGGCTACTACACCGAGCCGACCCCGCAGAACGTGGCGGTCTCCCTCCTCAAGGCGAAGATCAACACCAACAAGAACTCGCCGGACTACCTCACCCAGCAGCTCGACGGTGTCTACACGGACAGCGACCGCCGCAACTACCCGCTCTCCAGCTACTCGTACATGATCCTGCCGCTGAAGGTGCAGGGCACCTTCACCAAGGCCAAGGGCAAGACGCTGGGCGCGTTCTCCTACTACTTCATGTGCCAGGGCCAGCAACAAGCACCCGACCTCGGTTACTCCCCCCTGCCCATCAACCTCGTACGGGCAGGCTTCGACCAGATCCGCCGGATCCCGGGCGTGCAGACGCAGAACATCAACATCAAGGGCTGCAACAACCCGACCTTCACCACCGGCGGCCGCAACAAGCTGGCGGAGACGGCCCCTTACCCCGCGGCCTGCGACAAGCAGGGCGCCGCGCCCTGCACATCGGGCAGCGGCGGCGCCAAGTCGGGCAGCGGAAGCGGCGGTACGGGCGGCAGCGGCACGGGCGGTACGACGGGCGGCTCCTCCGGCGGCTCGGCAAACGGCGGTACCGGAGGCGCGGGGACGGCAGCGGGCACCGGAGCCGGCAGCGCC
Organism: Streptomyces sp. NPDC001617; assembly: GCF_053596855.1. Lineage (NCBI taxonomy): Bacteria > Bacillati > Actinomycetota > Actinomycetes > Kitasatosporales > Streptomycetaceae > Streptomyces > Streptomyces sp. NPDC001617. Next base: position 170,552 of record NZ_JBSFHA010000003.1, on the reverse strand, counting down.
CAGCCGTCCATCGACCCCGACACCGGCCAGACCATCGCCGCCGACGGCACCACAGCCGGTGGTACGACCGCGGGCGGCACCGTGGCCCTCGCCCAGCCGGTCGCGGTGGCCGGCCAGAGCGGCTGGACGACCACCCAGACGCTGATGGTGCTGGCCGCGTTCCTGGTCCTGGGCCTCATCCTCCTCCCTTCCCTCCTCTCCCGGCTGATCGGCGCCCACAACAACCGTTCCTCGGAGGGGAGTTCACGATGACCCGCGTACGAAGACTGCTGCTGCGGATGGTCGCCGGGGCCACCGTCGGCGCACTGGCCGGCTTCGCGGTCGCCCAGTCCGCCCCACCCGCGACGGCCGACACCGGCTCCACCGTCACCGTGTCCGGACGCGGCGAATTCAAGAACACGAAATTCACGGTCAGCCAGACGACCCACCTCACCAGCCAGGCGATCACCGTCTCCTGGACCGGAGGCCAGGCGACCACCTTCGCGGGCACCCTGTTCGACACCGACTTCGTGCAGATCATGCAGTGCTGGGGCGACGACGACGGCACGGTCCCGGCCAACCCCGGCCCGCCGCGCACCCAGTGCCAGTACGGGGCCTCCCCGACCACCGACCGGGGCAGTTGGCCGGGCAACGACTACGACGACACCCGCAGGGTCTTCTACAACGCGGATCCCACCAACTACGGCCAGGACAACCGCTACGGGGCCACCAACCCCAACGCACCGGGCGAGGTCCCCTTCAAGCCGGTCAGCGGCGCCACGATCACCTCCAACACCCAGAACAACCCGTACTTCAACCGCAACACCACCAACGAGGTCGACTTCGCCCGCACCGGCGCCGACGGCAACGGCACGGAGAACTTCGAGGTGCAGACGGCCAACGAGGCCCCGCACCTGGGCTGCGGTCTCCCGGTCAGGACCGACCACACCACCAAGCCCCGCTCCTGCTGGCTGGTGATCGTCCCCCAGGGCCACCTGGACCTGGACGGCAAGCCGTACGCCGACCACAGCCAGGTCAACGCGGGCTCCCCGGTCTCCTCCACCAACTGGAAGAACCGCATAGCGGTCCCCCTCCACTTCAACCCGGTCGGCACCAACTGCGCTCTGGGCTCCGAGGAACGCGCCACCACCGGCAGCGAGTTGGCGGCCGACGCGATGACCAGCTGGCAGACCGCCCTGTGCCCGACCGGCAAGGTCTACGGCTACACCGAACTCGGCGAGCCCGACACCCGAGCCCGCCTCAGCAACGACGGCGCCTCAGGCCTGGCTTTCACCACAAGGCCGTTGGGCGCTGACGCAGGCACGACAGCGCCAACCGACAAGACCCTCTACGCACCAACTGCCCTCTCGGGCACCGTCATCGGCTTCAACATCGAACGCAGACCCAGGGCCGACGCCTCCGAAGCCACGCGAAGACTCGCCGGAAGCAGGGTCACGTCCATCAACCTCAACCCCCGGCTGGTGGCCAAACTTCTCACCGAGTCCTACCGCAACTCCCCCTGGGGAGCGGTCACCGGCTCCACGGTCGCCAAGGGCTACGGCTGGGCGAAGAACAACCCGGCCGGCCTCGCCAGTGACCCCGAATTCATCGCGCTCAACCCCGAGTTCGCCGAACTCTCGGTGGCCGAGACACCGGCCACCGACACCGACCTGCTCACCTCACTCGGTCACAGCGACTCGGCCCGAGCCGTCTGGCAGTGGATAGTCGCCGACAAGGAGGCCCGCAACTTCCTGGCGGGGGTCTCCGACGACTGGGGCACGCGGGTCAACCCGTACTTCAGCACCAACAAGGACCTCAACCCCACAGGCTTCGCCTTCGACCCATCCAGCACAGACACCTACCCGAAGAGCGACCCCTGGTGCACGATCCCACCGGGCACAGGCGCCACCGACAAGCAATGCATGATCGACTTCCACCCGTACGTGCCGGACATGCACGCCGGCGCCCTGCACACCCTGCGTGCCGACAGCCTGTGGAAGGCGACCTGGGACCCGCTGTCCAGCCCGCCCGCCTACAAGAACCCGGGCCCCCAGACAGTCGGTTCCCGCTTCATGATCACCATCACCGACGCGGCCTCCGCGGTCCGCTACGGCCTGCACACAGCCCGCCTCCTCAACACAGCCGGCAGATACATCGCCCCCACCAACACCTCCCTGACCGCCGCCGCGGCAAGCGCGTCCGGCACCGGGGCCCCCGAGATCACCCCGTCCAAGGCAACGGCCAAGACCGCCTACCCCCTGGCCCAACTGGTCTACGCCGCCGTCCGCCCCGCGGGGCTCGACGCGGCGGCCCGCAAGGACTACGCGGCCCTGCTCCACTACGCGGCCGGCACCGGCCAGATCAACGGCGCCGACCCGGGCCGCCTCCCCGCCGGATACGCCCCGCTCTCCACCCAACTCCGCGCACGCACCACCCACGCGGCCGACGCACTGCTCCACTACAAGGGCGGCTCGTCCGGCACCGGTTCCGGCGACTCCGGGAGCAGCTCCACCAACTCCGGCACGGGCAGCACGGCCGGCGACACCTCAGACGGCACGACGGCCGACGACGCCACCACGCCGACCGACACCCCGAGCACCGCCACCACACCCACCACCGCACCCTCGTACGACGGCGGCAAGGCCCTCCAGACCACAGCCTCAGGCACCACCCCGGCCGACCCCACGAACCCCCTCCACTACGCCGTCCCACTCGGCGCAGCCCTCGGCGCCGCGGCCGGCGTGGGCGCGCCCTTCGCGGGCGGAAGCCGATTCCGACTCCCGCTCCGAGTGCCCTTGCCGGGCGGCCGCACGGTGACGCTCGTACCGCGACTCCCCCTCCCGCCGCGACTGCGCAAGCTGCTGCCGCCGGGCCGGAGGTGAGCGCCGTGTCACCAAACACGCTGGTCGCGCAGTTCCCCGCGCCCCTTACGGGCATACACGCAGGCGGCGTTGTGATGGGGCCGCAAGCCGCCCGCGGCGAGAAGCCCGGACGACGGTGGGCGGCCGCAGCCGCGTACGGCGGAAAGGGGCCGGCGCGGGGGGTGTCCGCCCGCAGCGGCGGGCGTCCATCACCGCGCACCCCATAAGGACACAGCACCGCCCGACCGAGGACGGACACCCCCCGCCCCGGCCCCGACCCACAACACACCGCAGGCGCTACGCCAGCCCCCACCCACCCCGCACAGGCGCCGCAGGCATCAGGGGCGCAACCACCCACCCACCCTCCCACCCACAGACAGCCGCCCGCCCCGAAAGGCAGTCGGGGCGGACGGCCCGCACCACCCTCCCAGATCCACTCCACTCCTTCGCACAGTCACGGAGACTCTCCATGCGCGCTACGCGCTACACGGCAACGCTGGTCGCCGCCGCCGTGGTCGCCGGCGGCCTCGCTCTGTCGAGCCCGGCATACGCCGACCCCACCCCCGCCGGAACCTTCCGCCAGCTCGTCGGGGTGGGCTCCGACACCACCCAGGACGTCCTCAACGCCCTCGCCGGCGACACCGTCAACGGCACGAGCTACGCCACCACCGCCGTGAAGTCGGCGACCGGCGCCCGCCTCGCCTCCTACGACGCGATCGGCTCCACCACCATCCAGACCCGCGCAGACGGCGCCGCCTTCACCCGCCCCAACGGCTCCGGCCCCGGCCGCCAGGCTCTCAGCGCCTCCCTCACCGGCGACAAGTTCCCGAACGGCGAGGGCGTCGCCATCAAGGGCCAGGTCGATTTCGCCCGCTCCTCCGGCGGCCCCAGCGTCTCCGGCAGCGCCCTCACCTACATCCCGTTCGCCCGGGACGCGGTCGGCGTCGCGGTCCGCGGCTCCGGCCTCGACACCCTGACCGTCGCCCAGTTGCACGACGTGTACCAGGCCGGCAGCGACCACAAGCTCAACGGCCAGACCCTGCACCCGGTCCTCCCGCAGAGCGGCTCCGGCACCCGCAAGTTCTTCCTCGCGGCGATCGGCCTGGCCGAGAACACGGTCGACACCAGCCTGCCGACCGTCCAGGAGAACCAGGCGAACGCCGCGCTCACCGAGGACGGCACCCTCGTCCCGTTCTCCGTGGGCAGCTGGATCGCCCAGAACAACGGCGTGGCCCCCGACTACAGCAAGACCGCGGTCGCGGCCGGCGCCCACCTGGCGAGCGTCCAGCTCCCCGGCGACACCGGCGCCACCAGCCCGGTGACCACGGTCAACGGCGAACTCGCCCCGGTGAACGCCTACTACGAGAACTCCACCTTCGGCCGCGACGTCTACAACGTCGTCCCGACCCGGGCGATCGACCCGACCGGCGTCTTCTTCGACAAGGACCTCTACGACGTCTTCGTCACCAGCGGCAGCCACACGGCCGTCCTGGCCTCGGACGACGCCGAGAAGGTCATCGCCGACTTCGGCTTCGTGAACGAGTCCTACAACGGCTCCGTCAACCTGGCCCGGCACGCCAAGCAGGGCGGCCTGGAGAACTCGGGCGCCGACCTGCACACGCCGGGCGCGGCCGGCCTCAAGGCCACCCCGGGCGACAAGAGCGTCAAGCTGGCCTGGACCGCGCCCACCCCCGCCCCGGCCAACGCGGTCACCGACTACCGCGTCACGCTGACCGGCCCGGACGGCGGAGTCGTCGCCACCAAGGACGTCCCGGCCACCACCACCTCGTACAGCTTCACGAACCTGGCCCTGGGTACATACACCGCGACCGTGACCGCCGCGAACGTCAACGGCCTCGGTACGGACGCGAGTTGGACCGGCGCGGTCAAGTACGGCAGCACCACCACCGCCTCCGCCCCCACCACCCCCTACGGCAAGGCCCCGAAGGTCTCCGTGACCGTCACCGGCAGCCACGGTGTCACCCCCACCGGCAAGGTCACCGTCAAGGAGGGCTCCACGGTCCTCGGCACCGGCACCCTGGACAGCTCCGGCAAGGTCACCGTGGCCCTGTCGAACCACCTCAAGGTCGCCACGCACACGCTGACCGTCTCCTACCCGGGCGCCGCGAAGCTGTACGCGTCCTCGGCGACGGCCACCCTGAAGGTCACCAAGGCGACCCCGTCCATCAGCTCCACCGCGCCCGCCACGATCAGCCACACCGCCCACGCCAAGGTCACCGTGAAGGTCACCACGACCGGCACCACCCCGGGCGGCACGGTGAAGATCTACGAGGGCTCCAAGGTCCTCGCCACCGGCACCCTGAGCGGCGGCAAGGTGACCATCACTCTGCCGAAGCTGAGCAAGGGCAAGCACACCCTGCACGCCACGTACACGGGCTCGTCGACGGTCAGCGCCAAGACCGGCGCCAACTTCTCGATCAAGTCCACCTGATCCCGGCGGCCGGGGAGGCCACTGAGGGAGTGCCTCCCCGGCCGTTCGGCCCCCACCCTCACCATGACGCACCCCACCCCCCACCACCACGAACCACAACTCACCCCACCACCGCGAAGGAGGCGGACCACCGTGACGGTCGCCATACCCCTCACGCTCACGCGCGTCCGGAGCGTCACCGCCATCCGTCACCTCGCGCGCGGCAGCCTGCTGAGCCTGGCCGCCCTGCTGCTCGGCATCACCGCGCAGCTGCTGCTGGTCAGCGGCGCCCAGGAACACTCCGCGCAGCACGCCGCGTTCGACGAACTGCGCGGCCAACTCGCCCTGGGCACCGCCCCGGTGGCGCAGACCGACCAGCAGGGCGCACTGCTCGCGCCGGGCACACCGGTCGCGCTGATCGCCATCCCCAGGCTGGGGATGAGCCAGGTCGTCCTGGAGGGCACCGACTCGTCCGTCCTGACCGACGGCCCCGGTCACCGCCGGGACACCCCGATGCCCGGCCAGGCAGGCACCAGCGTTCTGATGGGCCGGGCCGCGGCCTACGGCGGTCCCTTCGGAAAGCTCGGCTCGCTCGCCGAGGGCGACCGCTTCACCGTGACCACCGGCCAGGGCAGGGCGACGTACCGGATCCTCGACGTACGACGGGCCGGCGACCCGGCGCCCGCCGCCGTGGCCACCGGCAGGGGCCGACTGGTCCTCGTCACCGCCACCGGACCGAGCTTCGTGCCGTCCGGCGTCCTGCGGGTCGACGCCGACCTGGTCTCCACGCCCTTCCAGACCCCGCAGGCGGTCATCCGCTCCGGCACGCTCCCGGCCTCCGAGGAGCCGCTGGCCCGCCCCTCCGGGGTGCCGTGGCCGCTGGTGATGTGGCTGCAGGCGCTGCTGCTGGCCGCCGTCGCCGCCGTAGGGGCCTGGCACCGCTGGGGCCGCCACCAGACATGGATCGTCTTCGCGCCGTTGGTCGCGGTGCTCGGCCTCCAGGTCGCGACGCGCACCACCGAGCTTCTGCCCAATCTGCTGTGACCCGCTGTGACCGCTTCCCGTGAGGTGTCCGACGTGACCGACGTGACCGACTCCCTGACCGACACGGTCGTCCTGCCGCCCGTGGAACCCGCCGAGGAATCAACCGCCCCCGGCCCCACCGCCCCCGCCACCCTGGAGGCGCGCGCCGTCTCCGCCTGGTTCGGCAGCCACCAGGTGCTGAGCCGGGTGTCGCTGACCATGCCCGCGGGCCGGGTGACCGCGCTCATCGGCCCGTCCGGCTGCGGCAAGTCCACGTTCCTGCGCACGCTCAACCGCATGCACGAGCTGATCCCGGCGGCGCAGTTCGCGGGCGAGGTGCTCTTCGAGGGCGAGGACGTCTACGACCCCTCCTGGCGCCTGACCGACGCCCGCCGCAGGATCGGCATGGTCTTCCAGAAGCCGAACCCGTTCCCCGCGATGTCGATCTACGACAACGTGGTGGCGGGCCTGCGCCTCACCGGCACCCGCGCGAGCCGCCGCGAGAGGGACGAGCTGGTGGAGGAGTCCCTGACCCGCGCCGGCCTCTGGAAGGAGGTCCGCGACCGGCTCCGCAAGCCCGGCGGCGCGCTCTCCGGCGGCCAGCAGCAACGCCTGTGCATCGCGAGGGCGTTGGCGGTCCGCCCCCGCGTCCTCCTGATGGACGAACCGTGCTCGGCCCTGGACCCCACCTCCACCCGCCGGGTCGAGGAGACCATCCAGGAACTGGCCGGTCAGGTCACGGTCGTCATCGTCACCCACAACATGCAGCAGGCGGCCCGCGTCTCCCAGCAGTGCGCGTTCTTCCTCGCCGAGCAGGGCACGCCGGGCGGCATCGTCGAGGCGGGCCCCACGGACGACATCTTCGGCACCCCGCAGGACTCCCGCACGGCGGACTACGTCGCGGGCCGCTTCGGCTGACCGCCCTTCTCCCACACGGGCACGGAGGGCAGTCCGCGTTCGGCGCGTGCCCGGTCGGTCAGCTCCTGTACGAGGGCGGTCTTGGCGCGCGCGTAGTCGCGGGCCGACGTGCCCGCCGCGACGAGCGCCCGCTTCAGCTCCCCGTACCGGGCGGCCTGATCGGGGTGGGCGCACAGGTAGTCGCGGAGGATCCGCTGATTGCGGGTGGGCCAGCTGTCGTACGACACCACGTGCAGGATGTGGCTGCGGACGCCGGCGTCGAAGCGGACGTAGAGGAGCCGGTCGGTCATGCCGTTGTCGTGCGGGCGGAAACCGAGGGCGGCGAGCGCCGGCTCGTGGGGGTCGACCTCGGCCAGGGTGCGGACGCCGCCGATGAGGTCGATGACGGGCTTGGCGGCGAGGCCGGGGACGGCGGTGGAGCCGATGTGCTCCAGTGCGAGGAAGAGTCCGGGGGCGGCGGCACGGAGGCCGGCCGCCGCCACGGCCGCCTGACGGGCCCAGTCGGGGTCGTGGTCCACGACGCGCACATCCGCCATCCGCCCGACCTCCCACTGCGCTCCGTTTGGGGTGATAATCGGCACATGAGTACGGCGACGTTTGTACTAGCGGCCACGTCGAGCCAGATACTCAGCGTGATCGGCGCCTTCGTCGGTGGAATGTTCATCGCCGGCGCGCTGGTCTGGGCCGTGCAGTTCGGCATGAAGGTCCGGGACCGCGAGCTTCCGCGGCCGCTCCCGGACGAGCAGCCCCACCTTCCCGAAGGCGGTGCCGTGCGCGAGATGCGCGAGCGGCGCGAACCGGACGAGGTTCCGCACTCGGCCGACGGGGAGCGGCTGACGCCCTACGAGCTCCACACCTCCGGGAGCAGGACAGGAAAGGATCAGCGACGCCGGCGCTGGATGCCCGGCTCCAGCGGCTCCTTCGGCAGCGGCGGCCTGGGCCTCAGGTAGCGCACGCCCGGGGTGACCTCTCAGGCCATCCAGAAGAAGACCGCCGTCATCCGCTTCTCCTCCAGCGTCTTACCGGAGTAACCGGTGGCGCTGTGCACCAGGTTGGCGTTGTAGAGGAGCAGGCGGTTGTACTTGTGCGGGACGCGTACGTCCTCCTCGAAGTGGTTCCCGGGCACGAACCGGGTACCGAGCGCCTCCACCAGGTTGTTGTGCGGGGCCTGGACGATGTTGCCGCCGAGCCGGCCGCCGGGCAGGGACTGGCGGTAGAAGGCGGTGCCGCAGTCCTTCGGCACATCCGGGTTGAGGTACAGCACGGCCGCGTAGCGGCACAGCGCGCGTGAGTCGGTGTGCGGCCGCGGCTCGCTCTCGCCCTCGCCGACGACCTGGACGCAGTTGTGGTTCAGCGTCCCGCCGCCGGGCGCCTTCTGCACCCACAGCTCCTTCGCCCCGGTCGCCTGCTTCACCAGGCGTTCCACGCGGGCGAGTTCACCGGGCTCCAGCCCCGGCATGGTGCGCAGCCCGGGCCAGGTCTCCGACGTGTACGGATACCCCTTGACCCAGTCGTCCTTCGCCAGACAGCGTGCGCGTACGGCGCCCACGTCGGGCAGGACGTCGTCGAACACCCAGTAGTCGCGGCCCTTGGTGGGCTTGCGGTACGGCAGGACGGGCAGGGCCGTGGGGACCCTGGGCGGTGGCTGTGGGGTCATGGCCCGAATCTAGGTCGAGGATTCACCTCGACTCTCCCGCCAACTGGTCAACATTCCGTCAACCATTGTCATGCCCACCATCAGCTGGAATGGCGCGACAACTCCGCATGGCGCGGCTCACACCCGCCGTTCTTTACCAAATCAAAAGGTTCCGGGGCCTGTTCGCGTCCGTACTCCTCTCCGTCCGACCCCCCGCCGAACGACCAAGGGCGGGACCCTCGACCGGGCAGGAGGCACGGTGCGTTTTTCGCGGAATGCGACGGGAACTCTCTTTGTGGGCGGTGCCCTGAGCCTGACTCTCGCCGCACTCGCCTACCCCTCGATGCTCGGGGTCAACACCGTGTCCAGTTCGGCGACGAAAGTCATCGCGCAGACCCAGTGGGGACCGCTGACAGAAGGGGACCGGGACTTCGTGGTCAAGGTGCGGGCTGCCGGTCTGTGGGAGTACCCGGTCGGGCAGTTGGGGCTGCAGAAGGGGCAGAGTGCCGCGGTCAAGACCGCGAGCAAGCACCTGATCGACGGTCACGCGGCGCTGGACACCAGCTGCCGCAAAATCGCGACGATGCTCAACATCACCATCCCCAACCTGCCCAGCCCCCAGCAGCAGGGCTTCGTCAACACGCTCAAGGCGGACAGCGGCAAGCAGTTCGACACCGACTTCGCCAACATCCTGCGGGTGACGCACGGTTCGATCTTCAACACGATCGCGAAGATCCGCTCGACGACCAAGAACACGGTCGTGCGGGCGCTGGCCGACCAGGCCAACGCGACCGTGCTGGACCACATCACGGTCATGGAGAACACCGGGCTGGTCAACTTCGACCAGGTCCTCTTCCAGGAGACGACCCCGCCGAAGCTGCCCGCCAAGGACCTCACCCCGCCACCCCCGGCCGCCGGCCAGCCCGAGATCGTGCTCACGCCTCCGGCGGACAGCACCACCCAACCGCCGGTCCTGCCGGGCGAGTCGTCGTCCGGTGCGGGCGCCGGCCCGAGCCCGAGCAGCCCGACTGTGGGGTGAGCGACGGGTGCCGGAAGCACTCACTCCCGGTTGTGTCGAAATTGTGATGGACCGTTGAACTATCCCTGCGTCACCGCAGGTTGACAGGGTTCGATCACGGGATGGACCATGTGAGCGCACTGAGGCACATGTGACCAATGAGCCCGGTGTTACCCAGACCATCCACCCCGGTACGGCCGGCCGCCGCATGCCCGCGCATTCCTGTGCCCACATGCTGCCCGCGCCGCCGTACCGGGTGCCGCACATGCCGAAGTGGGGATCCCGCATGTCCATAGCGAGACGTGTCACCGCCCGCCGCGTGCTGGGGACGGGCGCCGCGTCGCTCGCCCTCTGCGCCGCCACCGTCGCCGCCGCCTCCGGCGCCTGGGCGCACGGTGGTGCCCCCGGCGGCGACGGCTGGAAGTCCGGCGGGAGCTACAAGCCCGGCACGGGCGCCGGCACCAAGACGGAGACCGACCGCTGCCAGTTCTCCCTCGACGGCACGAACTTCTACGACTCGGTCAAGGTCGACGACCAGAACCTGAAGCCCACCGAGGACGGCAAGGTCCACATCAAGGTCCGCACCGCTGGTGACGCCGCCACCTGCACCGCCTCGCTCGCCTCCTACCTGGCCCACGGCGCGACCTTCGCCACCTCCGGCCAGCAGGTCTTCGTCGACTTCGACACCGTCACGGTGAAGCCCGGCCAGACCGACTCCCTCGACATCGCGGTGCCGAACGCCGGCTGCTTCGCGCAGATCGACCTGTACCGGGGCGCCACCAAGTTCGACGGCAAGCTGGACGCCAAGGACGGCTTCGAGCACGGCGACCTGCCGGCCGGCCCGGACCACGCGGTCATCAAGGACAAGCTGATCGCCTCCTGGAACGGCGGCAGCAAGGACTGCACGACCACCGAGTCGCAGCCCCCGACCACCCCGCCCGCCTCCACCCCGCCGGCGTCCTCGACCCCCTCGACCCCGGCCGAGGAGAGCTCGACCCCGACGCCGAGCGCCTCCGAGCCGACGTCCACCGACACCCCGGTCGCCTCCGCGTCCACCTCCGTCCCCGCCGCCACGCCCAGCAGCGGCGGCGGCCTCGCGGAGACCGGCGGCGGCAGCGACTCCGGCCTCATCGCCGGCGGCGCCGCGGTCCTGCTGGCGGGCGGTGCGGCGATCCTCGTCGCGAACCGTCGGCGCCGTACGACCCGCTCCTGATCCACTCCCGAACGACGAACGCCCCGGGGACCCCCGCTCCGGGGCGTTCGTCATGTGTGAACACCGGTCCGGCCGACGTCAGACGCCTTCCACGGTCTCCAGGTACAGCTTCACGAACCGCTGCACGTCCACCTCCAACGCCACGTCCACCAGCGGCTGTTCACGCGCGGTCCCGTGGATCTCGGACTCGCCGGGCCGGGGCCGCCGGTCGACGATGGTCTGGCCGCGGGTCGGGCCCGGGGCGAGGGAGACCTCGACCGGCAGCGGGCGGGTGGTGATCCCCGCCGGATCGACGACCGTGCACACCGCGCCCGCGTCGCCGAGACCGCCCGCCTCCTCGGCCTCGGGGGCCTCGCCCGGATGGGCCGGCCGGTGGGCGAGGAGCTCGCCGGCGAGCCGGGCACCCGGTTCCGCGCTCGCCCGCAACCGGTGCACGTCGGCACCGGGGACGACGACCTGCGTGAAAACGTCCAGGCCGTACATCGTGATCGGCACCCCCGCGGTCAGCAGCACCGCTGCGGCCTCCGGGTCGTGCCACACATTGAACTCGGCGACCGGCGTGGCGTTCCCGGTGGCCACCGCTCCGCCCATGAAGACGATCCGCTCGATGTTGCGGGTGACTTCGGGGTGCGTACGGAGCAGCAGGGCGATGTTGGTGAGCGGCGCGGTGGGAATCAGGGTCACGGGCCGCGGGGACGCGAGGATCTCCCGGCGCAACAGGGTCACCGCGTCCACATCCACCGGTTCACGGGTCGGCGCGGGCAGCCCGAGGTCGCCCATGCCGTCGGAGCCGTGCACATGCCGTGCCGACCGCGCGGGCTCGATCAACGGCCGCTCGGCGCCCCGGGCGACGGGGATGTCCGGGGCGCCGGCCTGCTCCAGCACGGTGAGGGTGTTGCGGACGACCCCGTCCACGTCCGTGTTCCCGGCGACACAGGTGACCGCGCGCAGATCGAGCCCCGGGTGCCGTACGGCGAACAACAGGGCCAGGGCGTCGTCGACACCGGTGTCACAGTCGATGATCACCGGAATGGTCTGACCGGACGTCACGACGGTCTCCTCTCCACCGGGGCCGGGGCCCTGTCGTCATTCCTCCCGTACGGCAGCGACCTTACGACGTCGAGGTGCCCCGGGTGCCCTCACGAGGCCGCCTCCCACAGCTCGCCGCCGCGCGCCTCGATCCGCTCGCCGATCCCGCGCAGCAGCTCGGCGCCGGACACCGCACCCGGCCGACGGCCGTCCCGGAGCCGTAGCGCCACCAGGTCGCCGGCCTCTGCCTCCCGTTCCCCGATCACCGCCTGGTACGGGACCAGTCGTGCGGCCCTGATCCGGGCGCCGAGGCTGCCGTGCTCGGGGCCGGCGAGTTCCACCCGCACGCCGTCCCGCTCCGCCCTCCGCACCAACTCCTCCGCCCGCGGCCGCTGTTCCTCCGCCACCGGCAGCACCACCAGCTGCACGGGGGCGAGCCACACCGGGAAGGCGCCGCCGTGTTCCTCGACGAGCTGGGCGACGGCCCGCTCCACGCTGCCGATGATGCTGCGGTGCACCATGACCGGCCGGTGTTTCGCGCCGTCGGCGCCGATGTAGTGGAGGTCGAAGCGTTCGGGCTGGTGGAAGTCGATCTGGACGGTGGAGAGGGTGGCCTCGCGCCCGGCGGAGTCGACGACCTGTACGTCGATCTTGGGCCCGTAGAAGGCGGCCTCGCCCTCGACGGCCTCGTACTCCACACCGACGCCGTCCAGCACCTCACGGAGCAGGGCGGTGGCCCGCTCCCAGAGGGCCGGATCGGCCACGTACTTGCCGCCCTCGCCGGGGAGCGACAGACGGTACCTGGCCGCACGGATGCCGAGGTCGTCGTAGGCCCGTCCGATGAGGTCCAACGCACCCCGGGCCTCCTCCACCGCCTGCTCCAGGGTGCAGAAGATATGGGCGTCGTTGAGCTGGATGGACCGTACGCGGGTGAGCCCACCGAGCACACCCGACAGCTCGGAGCGGTACATGCCTCCCAACTCGGCGATCCGCAGGGGAAGTTCGCGGTAGCTGTGCGACCGGGAGCGGTAGATGAGCGCGTGATGGGGACAGAGACTCGGCCGCAGCACCACCTCCTCGCTGCCCAGCTTCATCGGCGGGAACATGTCCTCGTTGTAGTGGGACCAGTGACCGGAGATCTCGTACAGCTCGCGCTTGCCGAGGACGGGCGAGTACACATGCCGGTAGCCGGCGGCGCGCTCGGCCTCGCGGACGTACTCCTCCAGCGCGTGCCGCACGATCGCCCCGTCGGGCAGCCAGTACGGCAGCCCCGCGCCCATCAGCGGATCGGTGTCGAACAGGTCCAGCTCACGGCCGAGACGGCGGTGGTCGTACATGGTCGTTCTCCTCACGGTGGAAGGGGCGAGCGGCCACGACGAAGCCCCGGGGCACTCGCCCCGGGGCTTCGGACGTCCAGTCCATGCTTCAGCGCGCCGGGACACTCTCCGGCGTCGTCGTGAGGTGCTGCTGGGCGCGCTGCATGGGGGGAGAGTAGCGGGGGGTGGGGTCGGGCGCGACGGGTTTTTCCTTCGGCGGGGACCAGGCCCGCAGGGCCGATCGGGGGGTCCAGGGGGCGAGGAAAGTCGCCCGGACGGACCGGAGCGTTGGTGGGCGAGGGCATGCGGTGGTCCCTTGGAGGCACTGCCGCTGATCCACGCCCGTTCTCCAGGAGGCCCGATGCCCCGCACCCCCGCCCGCGTCCTCGCCGCCTCCGCCCTCACCGCCCTCTCCGCCACCACCCTCCTCACCGCGACGGCCTGCACAGCCGGCACCTCCGCGGCCAAGGCGCCCGCCCGCTCCGCCAAGCAGTCCCCGACCGCTCCCCGCGTCCTCACCCAGGCCCAGGCCCAGGCCGCCCTCGTCACCGCGAACGACCTCGGCGACCCCTGGACCCCGACACAGGGTGCCGCGACCTGGCGGGACGGGGTGTTGAAGGCGACCACCGAGTCCCCCGACTGCCGTCGCCTCCTCGACGCCCTCTATGCCGACGACCTGTTCGGCGCGAGCGGCGGGGCCCGGGCCGTGGTCGGGTTCGACGACGCGATGGACCAGGCCCAGCTGCGCTACCAGGTCCTCGCCCTGAACGCCGCCGACGTGGACCGCACCCTGGCCTGGCTGGAGTCGCTGCCGAGGACATGCGGCACGTTCACCGCGGTCACCGCACGCGGCGCCGGACAGAACGTGGAGGTGAAGGGGGTCGAGCTGCCGAAGGTCGGGGACGCGCGCCAGGGCCTGCGGGTCACGCTGAGCGGCGAGACCGCGGACGGCGACCCGACCGTGCTCACCCTGGACGTCGCCGCGGTCCGTATCGGTGGCGACACGATCGCCGTCACCCACGGCGGCCTGGGCGACGTCTCGGCGGACGCGACGAGGGCGGCCGTACAGACAGGGGTGCAGCGGCTGTCCGAGATCAGGAGGTCGGGGAGGGTCGAGGTCTGAGATCCACGGCAGGGCGCTGGCCGAGCCGCTCCACCGCGTCCTTGGCCTCCTTCAGGTCGGCCCCGGTGGCCTCCCGGTACACCTTGATCGCCTGGATCTTCTTGCCGTCCCGCAGCAGCTCGGCCACCTCGCCCTGCCACGGCTCCGTCGCCTGCAGTCCCAGGTGGTCGAGGATCAGGTCGAGTTTGCGCTCGACCCGGGCGGCTCGCTTGTCCGCTCGGGAGATCCGGTTCTCGATGCTGCCGACGCCGACGAGGAAGAACAGGGCGGCCAGGGAGTAACCCAGTATGTCCATGCCGGCGATCCTAGTGACCGCCGTGTCCCCCACCACCGGGCTCGCCAGCACCGGGCTCGCCACCCTCGGACCCGTCCCCGTCGAACCGCCTCCGGTGCGCGACCACGTCCCGCGCCACCTCCAGCACCGTACGGTCGTGCGCGAACGCGTGCGCCCGCAACCGGGCCAGCGCCTCGTCCGCGTCGATCCCGAGCTGCGCCATGATCATGCCGATGGCCTGGTAGATCTCGTCGTGGTCGGTGGCCAGGCCGCTGAGCCACTGCTCCGCCTCCCGGCCGTCGTTCTCCTCGCGCGGCAGCGCCACGAGGGCGACCGTCATGACCCCGGCCACCAGCCGCGCGGTCCACCACTGGCGCTCGGTGAGCGCGCCCGGGGTGTCGCGGTAGAGGTCGAGGGTGCCGACGCAGACCGTGCCGTTGCCCAGCGGCACCGAGTACACGGCACCGACGCCGAGCGCCGCCGCCTGGTGCGCGAAGACCGGCCGGCGTTGCCGGTCCCGGCCGCCGGTCAGGTCGCAGGCGAGGACGGGGGCGCCGGCGTCGGAGGCGGACAGGCTGGGCCCGTCACCGAGGGTGGCCTGGAGTTCCGCGAGGTGCGAGGCCCTGTCACTACTGGCGCCGATCCGGACGGGCAGCCCCTCGGAGCGCAGGGACACGCTCGCCCCGGCCACCGGCAGCAGCGTTCCGCCGCCGCGCACAGCCGCCCGGGGATCTCCGCCGGCCGGGCACCCCGCACCTTCTCGGCGATCACCTCGGCGGCCCGGGCCCGTTCCGGGTCCCTCCCGTTCCCGGCCTCGTGGGCGTCGTCGCCGCCGAAGCCGGGATCGTCGCCGCCCAAGCCGTACCGGTCGGCGTCGGGCCGCACGGCCACCGCCTCCCTCGCTCGCAGAGGCCCCCGTTCTGATCTCCCGGAGCGGACCACCGAGCCGGGGGAGTGCCAGGAACTCGTGCCACGCCCGCTCGGGAGCGCTGCACGACTACCCCTGCCGTCGGGGGCGAAACGGGCCGGGCCGCCCATTGATTGCCCTGGTGGGAGGGGGATGCCAATCAACGCCCCGGTTGCCAGCCTCGGTCCTGCAACGCCCCTGACACCACCTGGAGCGAGACCATGAGCACCAAGAATCTCCACCGAAAAGCATCACCCGCCCGGCCCCCCCGGCGCACGCTGCCTCTGTTCCGTACGGCCGTCGCGTCGATGGTGGCGCTGGTGGCGGCGGTGACCCTGCTGACGGGCAGCGGCACGGCCGCCTTCGCCACCCCCGGGCGCAACGTCTGTCCCGGAGGGTTCCTGTCGGGCACGGGCTCCGACGACGCCTGCCCCGAGATCCACAACGAGGACCTCCTGCCGCAGCCGGAGATGCCCGCGACCGTGTACCGCGGGGACGACCGCTCGACGGACACGATCTTCCGCAACGGCTTCACGGCCCGCGGCTTCAACTACGACCTCCAGCACCACGTCCACGGCGGGAACGCCGCCTCGGACAGCGGCTTCGTCTCGACGACCGGCACGCTGGGGGTCGCGGAGTACTTCACGGAGGGCCAGGCGCAGCAGGTCCTGATGGGGATCGCGATCCGACGCGACTGCCAGTCGGGCGCCTACCGGGCCTGGATCTGGGTCCCGGTGATCGGGCGGATGCTGCAGAACGAGTGCGAGGGCGGCGACGTGACCACGCACACGTACGTCTACGAGATCGACACGGCGCTGGCGCGCAACGCGCAGTACGTCCCCGCCCAGCTCGCGAACGCCTCGGGCGTCGCCGAGCTCCTCCGGCAGGACGAGTGGGCCTACGACCACTGGATCCCGGCCTACGCGATCCGCGGCGTCCGCGTCTACACCGCGACGGCGCACCAGCGCCGCGGGTTCCTCACCTCGCGGCCCGTCCTCCGCTTCGACCGCTACATCCCCAACCCCAACCACCGCAGGCCCTTCCGCGCCTACGACCCGACCGAGGACCCGAACTCCCGCTTCACCACCCACACCAACCTGAACGTGCCCCCGCAGCAGGCCAACCAGTACAACCGCGGCTGCTCGGCGATCGACCGCTGCCGCGGCGGCAACGGCTGACGCCTCTCACAGGGATCGGCCGACTCCTTCATCTGCCGGCCCGATGCGGCATCGAGCACCGACGGCCACGCGCCGTCGCTGCCGAGCTTGCCCACGTCCGTCGGTCTTTCCGCTGAGGCCGCCCTGACCCACCTGAGGGGCGCGGGGAACTGCGCGATGAGCCACAACGAACCCGCCGCCGACAACGGTCACAGTGGTGGTTGCGCCGGCGCCGGACCGAGCGTCGTGGTCCCCGGCGCCGTCCGGTGCCCCAACCCCGTCCGATAGGCATCCAACGCCGCCTCCACCCGTCCGGTACGGCGCAACAAGTCCCCCAACAGGCGGCACAGATCAGCCAGGTCCCCCGCCGCTCCCGCCCGCTCCAGCAGACTCAACGCCCGCACATAGTGCTCCTCCGCCCCCTCCGTGTCCCGCGCGTCCTCGGCGATGATCCCGAGCAACCGATGCGCGGCGGCGGAATGCAGCGCACCCCGCTCAGAACTCAGATCGCTCAACGTCTCGTGCAGCAGCGTGGAAGCCTCCTCCGACTTCCCCCGGCGATGCAGCACATCCGCCAGCTCCACCGCGACCTGGCTGCTGTACAGCGCCGCCCGCCCCGCCGCCAGCATCTCCAGCGCCTGTCTCAACTCCCCTTCGGCAAGCTTGAGTTCACCGTTCTGGGCATACACATAGCCCCGCATCCAGTGACAGTTGGCGAGCTCGGTCCGCAGCTGCAGCGTCCGATACAGCTCCGCCGCCTTCGCCAAGGACACGTCCGCCTCGGCCAGCCGCCCCTCCGCGAGCAGCGTACGGGCGACGGACCGGTGCATACGGGCGACAAGAGCCGGGTCGCCGGCCCGCGGCGCCAGCGCGAGCGCCAACTCGGCGGCCTGCGCGGCACGCGCCTGCGCGCCCATGTCCATGTAGGGCCCGATGATGCTGGCGTACAACAGCAGCAGGGCATCGGGGTCGTGCAGCCCACCCCGGTTCAGCTCGTCGAGGGTGGACTCCAACAGGTAGACGGCGTACCGCAGTTCACCCGCGAGATAGTGCGACACCGCCCGCCCCCGCAGGGCCGGGACCCGCGCGGGCAGCGGCGCGTCGGCGAGGACGTTCTCGGCCCGCTCGAAGTACTCCCGCGCATCGGTGAGTTCGCCGGTGTCGATGGCGGACTCCCCCAGCCCCAGCAGCGCGACGGCCTGCACATCGGCGAGGTCGTGCGCCTCGGCCTCGTCCAGCAGCGCCGTGTACTGCTCGGCGGCCCGCTCGGCCTCCCCGCCGGCGAGCGTGCGCTGCGCCTCGGTGAGTCTGAGGCGGAGGTCGGTGGCGAGGCGGGCCGGACGCCCGGTGACCAGCTCCTCGTACGCCACCCCGAGCCGTACGGCGATGTGCCTCAGCGCCTCGTCGGAGGCGCGTACGCGGCCGGCCTCCAGGGTGGAGATGTAGGCAGGGGTGTACGCGGGCTCGGCGAGCTGCTTCTGCGTCAGCCCGCGCTCGGTTCTCAGCTGTTGCACCCGGCGCCCGATGGTGCCCGGATCGTCACGCTCCGACACGCCCAACTCCCCCTGGCCCTCTTGCTGTTCGCCCCCGTCGACCCCTAGGTTAAGCCACGGATTAAACATGCTTAACCCGTTGCTGTAACCACCGCTGTTGCGAGGTCGCCGTGCACGAACGCACCAGCCCCACCGAGCGTTACACAAGAGGCTTCGCCGCCGCGCTGATAGCGGTGGCCACCCTGGTCCTGGCGGCGAACGCGGGACCGGCGAGAGCGGCGGCCCCGGACCAACAGGTGAGCCAGGTGCAGCAGACCCACCAGGCCCGCTAACCTCCGCACACCTTCCGGTACGCCACTCCGGGCACGTACGTCTTCCACTGCGCCCGCGTCAGCTCGGCGCCATCCTCCCGCGCGCACACCGTCCCGATCGCCTGCGCCGGGTCCACGGTGTAGCGCTGGAGGGGTACGTGGTCGCTGCCCGCGTACACCGTGGTGCCGTCGGCGCTGAAGGCGAGGGTGTCGACCTGTTCGCCGGACGTC
Organism: Streptomyces sp. NPDC001617; assembly: GCF_053596855.1. Lineage (NCBI taxonomy): Bacteria > Bacillati > Actinomycetota > Actinomycetes > Kitasatosporales > Streptomycetaceae > Streptomyces > Streptomyces sp. NPDC001617. Next base: position 151,632 of record NZ_JBSFHA010000003.1, on the reverse strand, counting down.
GTCAACGGGTCGCCCAGCGGCTGCTGCGTGGCGATGTCCCACAGCTGGAGGCTGCCCGCCTCGCCGCCCACGGCGAGGGTCTTGCCGTCGGGGCTGACGGCGAGCGCGCTGACCGCCTCGGAGGTGTCGCCGAATGCGGCGTCGCCGATGTCGTCGGGGAGGGCGGAGAAGACGTTGCGCAGGATGCCGACGCGCTGGCGCAGCTTTCCGTCCCACAGGGCGACCCGGCCCGTCTGGTCGCCCGCGACGAACAGCGAGCCGTCCGGCGCGAAGGCGAGGGCGCCGATCTCGTCGCCCTGGACCAGGTCCTGGGCGGTGACCTTGCGGGGCAGGGTGACGACCCGGTTGTCACCGGCCAGGACCCGGTGGTCCGGAGATGCGGCCAGGTGGTTGCTGGAGAGGGAGGGCAGGACGGCCGTTCTGCGGGCGCGGGCCGTGTCCCAGACCTCGTTGCTCAGGGTGCCGGTGCCGCCGGCGGCGTTGCTGGAGAGAAGCGCCCGGGTGGTGTAGAGGGTGCGGGCGTCCGGGCCGAGGGCGAGAGCGATCACCGCCGCGGTCGGGGCCTTCGGGGCCAGGTCGAGGGTGGTGCGGGTACGGCGGCCCGTGACGTCCCAGATCGTCAGGGGCTGGCGGTTCGTGTCGCTGCTGGGGGCCGAGACGCCGTAGGCCAGGGCCTTGCTGTCGGGGGAGAAGGCCATGAGCGCGGAGGTGTCCGGCGGATACACCGGGTAGGACGGGTCGGTGGAGACGGGGAGTCGGGGGGCGGGCAGGGTGCGGATGAGGCGGCCGGTGGACGGGTCGCGCAGGTCCACGCGGTAGTGGTCGCCGGTGCGCCGGGCCGTGGCGAGGGTGCGGCCGTCGGGGCTGAGCAGCACCTTGTCCATGGGGCTGTCCTGCCAGGCGGAGGTGACCGCCGACGAGACGTCCAGCGCGTGCACGGTGCCGCCCTCCAGGTAGCGCAGCACGAGCCGCGAGGTGTCCCAGAGCAGACCGCCGTAGAGGTGCTGGTTGTTGAGGTTGTGCCGGAAGACGGGGGCGTCGACGCCCGGCCGCCACAGCCTGATCTCCCGAGCGTCGGCGGTCGCCACGAACCTGCCGTCGTCGCTGAAGGAGACGTAGGAGACGCCGGTGTCGGCGAGGTCGGCCAGCTGTTCGCCGGAGCGGATGTCCCAGACGAGCACACCGGTCGGGGTGAGCGCGGCCAGCTGCCGCCGGCCGCCGAGGACCAGGAGGGAGCGCTCGCTGCCGCAGATGCCGGCCGTGCGCTGCCAACGGCCCGACAGGGCGCGGCCGGTGCGCAGGTCCCGTACCTGGAGGGCGCCGTCGCCGTTCGGGCAGGCCGCGACCACGGAGCCGTCGGGGCTCGCCGCCACCACCGCCGAGTCCTTCGCCTTCGTGGCGAACAGCCGGCGGTCGTCCGAGATCGAGCGGACCTGCACGTCGGAGCTGGTCGTGTCGCTCACGAGATAGGTGCTGCCGGAGAACTCCACGGAGGCCGTCGCCGCCAGCTTTCCACCGCGCCAGTGACCTGTCACCGTGTCCCACAGCCGTACTCCGTCCGGGGAGCGGACCGAGAGCAGCCGTCCGTCGGGGCTGGCCGAATCCACGCTGCCGCCGGTCGGCACGCGCCCGGTGCCGGTCTGCCGCCGGGTCGAGGTGTCCCAGGTGCGCCAGGTGCCGTTCGCGACGCTGAGCAGCGTACGGCCGTCGTGGGTGAGGAAGCGCGCGGTGCCCTGGTCCAGGGTCGGGTCGCTGAAGATGTCCCGTTCCGGCTGGCCGAGCGAACCCAGCAGGGCGCCGCGGCTCTCCGGGAGGTGGGCCACCCGCCAGGCGGCGACGCCGAGGAGCTGGGCGGTGCGCGGGTCGGTGGTGCGCAGGCCCTCGGCGACGGAGGCGATGCGGCGGGCCGCGTCCTCGGTGGAGCGGCGCCGGTTGTCGCGGCTCTGGGTCCAGGCGGTCAGGGTGGCGACCAGTGCCACCGCGAGGACCGCCGACAGCACGCCGACCGCGGTCCGGGCCCGGCGTCTGGAGCGGGTGGCGATCCGGCGTTCGGCCTCGCGGGCCTGGCACGCGGCCACCAGGAAGGAACGTTCCGTCGCGGTCAGCGCCGGGTCGCTCTCATGGTCCGGGAAGTGCTCCTCGGCGCGGTCGAGGCGGGCGCCCCGGTAGAGGGCGCCGGGGTCGCGGTCGTGCTCGATCCAGGTGCGGGCGGCCTCGGTCAACGAGCGGTGGGCGCGCAGCCGTTCGCGGTCCTGCTCGATCCAGCCCTGCAGACGGGGCCAGCAGGTGATCAGCGCCTCGTGGGCGAGATGGACGCCTTCCTCGTCGGCGGTGAGCAGCCGGGCACGGGCCAGGCCCTCCACCACGACGGGGACATCCGGGTCGGCCCACTCGTCCAGCTCGGCACGGCTGAGCGGCCTTCGGGTGTCGAGGGTGCCGCGGCCGGGTTCGATCATCCGCAGCAGCAGTCGCCGGGCGGCCCGGCGGCGGGGCGGGGTCAGCTCCCCGTACACCTCCTCGGCGCTCGCCGCGATCGCGCCGCGCACCCCGCCGGCCGCCTCGTACGCGGCCAGCGTCAGCATCCGGCCCTTGCGCCGGCGCCAGGTCTCCAGGAGGGCGTGCGAGAGCATCGGCAGACCGCCGGGCTGGTCGAGGACCTCCTCGACGATCCGGGCGGTGAGTTCCCGCTCGACCAGGTGGCCGGCGGCCTGCGCCGGTCTGACCACGGCCTCGCGCAGCTCGTCGGCGTTCATCGGGCCGACCAGCAGGCCCGCGCCGCGCAGGGCGTCGGCCAGTTCGCGGTGCTCGGCGCAGCGGGGGAAGAAGTCGGCGCGCACGGAGATCAGCACGCGCAGCCGGCTCCGCGGGTCGCGGGCGGCGAGCAGCAGGTCCAGGAAGCGGGAGCGCTCGGCGCGGTCCCGGCACAGGGTGAAGGCCTCCTCGAACTGGTCGACCACGACCCAGCTCTCCGGCTCGCCCTCGGCGGGGGCGAGCAGATGGCCGTAGGTCTCGGCCGGTCTGTCGCCCGGGGTGAGCACGCGCAGGACCGCCGGGCGGTCGCGGGCCCCGATCTCGTGCTGGAGGCGGGGGATCAGTCCGGCCCGCAGCAGGGAGGACTTGCCACTGCCGGACGCGCCGAACAGCACCGCGAACCGGTGCTCGGAGACCAGGGCGCACAGGTCGTCGGCGAGCCGGTCGCGGCCGAAGAACAGCTCCCGGTCGGCCGGTTCGAACCGGGCCAGGCCCCGGTACGGCGGCGGCACGTCCTCGTCGGGCCGTGCCGTGCCGGAGGCCTCGGCCTCCGCCTCCTTCCAGCGCGGCTCCCACTCCTCGGGGTCGGCCCCGCACGCACGGGCGTACCCCTGCACCACGACGAGGGACGGCAAGCGCTCTCCCGCGGCGGCCTGTGAAAGGGTGGTCGCGGAGAAGCCGGCGGTCTTCGCCATCTCCCGGTACGAGGGACTACCGGCCTCCTGGCGCAGCTCGCGCAGTTGATGGGCGAGGCGCTGGACGGGCCCGGCCTCGGGGTCCAACGGTCGTTCGGGTCGGCCCACGGGGCAGTCACCTCTCGTACCACTGACGGCTTTCGTACGGCTTTCGTAGAGGTCGTAGGTGATGGCAACCTAACGTCCTGACAAACGGCGCGGAACCCGGTTCCCCGGAATTGATCGCTGTGACAAACAGGACACGCGCGCCTCACAGGTTTCCCATGGCTTGATCAGTTCGGCGAAAAGCCGCTGTGAGTTTGCAGAAAAGCCTTTCTGCGGCGCGCCCGACCTGCCAGTCTTCGGTCGCCTGGATGTCATGTCCGGGTCGAGCCCTCCGTCGACTGGAGCCCCCCATGCCCCACCGTCTGGCCCGAGCCGCCGCCGTGGCGGGCAGCGCCGCCGTCCTCGCCGTCGGCCTCGCCGGCAGTGCCCACGCGGGCGTGCTGCAGAACCTGCCCGAGAACGCGACGACATACGAGAAGAACTTCGAGCCGCTGTACGACTACGACACGGACAGCTGCTACCCGGCGGCCGCCATCGACCCGAGCGGCAACCTCAACGGCGGCCTCAAGCCGACCGGCTCGGTCACCGGCAGCTGCCGCACCGGCCACCTGGACCACGCGAACACCTACTCGCGGACCAAGTGCAACAACGGCTGGTGCGGAACCATCTACGCCAGCTACTTCGAGAAGGACGAGGCCTCTCCCGGCATCGGCCACCGCCACGACTGGGAGTGCATCGTCGTCTGGGTCAAGCAGGGCGACTCCACCCCGTCGTACCTGTCGGCCTCCCAGCACGGCGACTTCAGCACCAAGGCCGTGGCCGACGTGCCGATGAGCAGCCAGCGCGTCGAGGTCGTCTACCAGAAGGACGGCCTGAGCACCCATGACTTCCGGTTCGCCAAGTGGGGCGAGACCCCGGAGAACGACGACGGCGCCTGGCACCAGGAGAACCTGCTCACCTGGGAGAACCTGGCGTCCAACCTGCGCGACATCCTGAACGCCTCCGACTGGGGCGACGCGAACTTCCCGCTCCAGGACTCCAAGTTCGACGACCACCTGAACAAGGCGAAGCCGAGCGGGATCGCGTTCGATCCGTATGCGTGAGCGCCCTTGAAAAGTTGATCGCCCTGATGAAACGGGGCTGCCAAACAACTCTCCCGTTGCGAACCTCGATCTCACCACGCCGGATCGACCGGTGTGCGAACCGCACTTCGCGACGGGAGAGACCACCACCGGCGACTTCCAGAGCGACCTCAACCTGGCCCGCCCGTCCGAGGTGCCCGCGTTCCGACACCGCCCCCACAGTCGCGGCCGCCGACGGAAACTTCCCCCCTCCCGTCGGCGGCCGCTTTGCGTACGCTGCGTCCGTGACCTCTGCCGCCGCCCGCACCGCACTGGACCTCACCGCCGACCTCCCGGTGACCGCCCTGGAGGACCTCTACCGGGATCTGCACCGCAACCCCGAGCTGTCGCTGCGGGAGCACCGCACGGCCGGGCGGTTCGCCGAACACCTCCGCAAGTCCGGGTACGAGACCGTCGAGGGCATCGGCGGCACCGGAGTCGCGGGCGTGCTCCGGAGCGGCGACGGCCCGACCGTCCTCCTGCGCGCCGACATGGACGCGCTGCCGGTGCAGGAGGAGACCGGGCTGCCGTACGCCTCCCAGACCCCCGGCGTGATGCACGCCTGCGGGCACGATCTGCACGTCACCTGGCTCGCGGGCGCCGCCGAGGCGCTGGCCGCCGGCCGGGAGACCTGGCACGGCACGCTGATCGTCGTGGGACAGCCCGCCGAGGAGACCGGGCAGGGCGCCGAGCGGATGGTCGCGGACGGGCTCTACGAGCGGTTCGGGCGGCCGGACGTGCTGCTCGGCCAGCATGCGGCACCCGGGCCCGTCGGCTTCTACGCCCACTCACCAGGTCTGATCATGTCCGCCTCGACGGACGTCGACATCGTCATCCACGGCCGCGGCGGGCACGGCTCGCGGCCCGAGACGACCGTCGACCCGGTCGTCACCGCCGCATACCTGGTCACCCGCCTGCAGACCGTCGTCTCCCGCGAGATCGCCGCCCGCGAGTCGGCCGTCCTGACCGTCGGCCGGATCGAGGCCGGCACCCGGCACAACATCATCCCGGCCGAGGCGCGTATCGCCCTCAACCTGCGCACCCAGTCCGACGAGGTGCGCGAGCGGATGCTGGCCGCGATCCGGCGCATCGCGGCCGGTGAGGCGGTCGCCGCCGGGTGCCCGCGGGAGCCGGAGGTGAGCGTGGGCGCGACGTTCCCGGTGACCATGAACGACGCCGACACCGACCGCCGGATCGCCGCCGTGCACGAGGAGGTGCTCGGCGCGGGGACGGTGCTGGACTTCGGCCCGGTGATGGGCAGCGAGGACTTCCCGCATCTGGCGCAGGGCGGGATCCCGTACTCCTACTGGTTCGTCACGACCACGTCGGCCGAGGTGTGGGACGCGGCCGACGGCGACGACCTGATGGCGAAGTTCCTGGCCGTGCCCAGCAACCACAGCCCGCACTTCGCCCCCGACCTCGCGACCGTCGTGCCGGGTGTACGGACCCTGGTGTCGGGGGCGTTGGCGTACCTCGCCTAGGGCAGCCCTAGAGGAGGCCGGCGAGGGTGTGGGTGAAGGCCGCCTCCGAGCGGTCGGCGTGGGCGCGGATGCGCGCGGCGACGGTGTCCGCGCCGCCGCCCTCGACCAGTTGGACGAGGCGGTCGACGCGGCGCTGCTGGTACTCCGGGGTGTCGGGGAGCGTGGAGAAGTAGAAGTCCCCCGCGTCGTACGCCATGTGGAACACGTGCTTCTTCACCTCGCTCAGCGTCAGATAGTCGTCGTCGGTCGTCGGGACCGGTTCGGGGGCGCCGACGCACACCACCGGGGTGCCGGCGCCCCAGGAGTTGACCATCAGGTGGTAGGTGTCCGTGATGACCAGGCGGTAGCGGGGGAGGACGCCGAGCAGGTCGCCGATGGTGTGCTCGCCCGCGCGGGTCGGGATGTCGCCGACCTGCGGCGGGAGGTCCCGGTCGAACCAGGGCAGCCATTCCAGCGGGGCGCCGAAGCGGTCGGACAGGGTGCGGCAGAAGTCGGGCAGCCAGGCGGGGATCCGGGTGCGTGCGCCGAGGAAGACGCCGATCGCCTCCGGGGCGTCCTGGGACCATTCCGTCGTCGGGAGGTGGTCGAGGTCGCCCGGGCGGGAGAGCAGTGCCGCGTCCGAGCCCCAGTGCTCGGTCGTCGGCTCACCGCGGAAGTGGGCGATACGGGAGGCCGAGATCGGGTCGCGCATCCAGATGCGGTGGGCGCGCGTCACCAGACGCTGGAACAGCGGGCCGAACTCCTTGTCCTCGTAGTCGGACTGGGAGTTGTGCAGGATCGTGCCGCCGTAGCTGAGGGTGCGCGCGAGGAGCTCGTCCGGCTGGTCCGCGAGGAGCAGGCTGCGGTTCAGGATCGCGCGGGCGGCCTCGCGGTCGGCGGCGAAGCCGAAGTCGAGAAGGCGGTTGGTCGCGTCCTGCGCCAGGTAGTGGCGGGTGTGCAGGAAGTCGCCCCAGAAGACCACGGCGTCGTGGTCGCGGACCTCGTCGACATGGTCGATCAGGGAGCGGAACCGGAACGGGAAGTCGGTACCCCGCGCGCACGGCCGCAGTTCCACGGTCTCCGGTGTGTGCAGGGTGTACCACGAGGCGTCGAGCCCGTCGCCCATCCGCCGGCGCAGCGACTCGAAGGCCAGGTCGACGGTCACCATTCCGGTGTTGCGGTACCCGATGTTCGGCGCGGTGATGACGGCGACGCGTGCCATGTGTGCCTTTCCCGTGGGGGATGTGGGGGGCTTGGTGTTGGGGGGTTGTCCACCGGCCAACGTACAGGCGGGGACCGTCCCGCTAACCGGGCAGGGCCTTCTTCAGGGCCGCGTCCAGCTTCCTCGCCAGTTGCTCGTCGGACGGCGGGGAGTCGGCGAACAGCGCGCCGAGTTGGGCGATGAAGGTCTGGGTGAAGGCGCCGTAGAGGGGTGTACGGGGTCGCTGTACGGCCTGTTGGAGGGCCGGGAGCAGGATCTTGCGGGCGTACTCGGGCCGGCCGGCCGCGTCCCGGGGCATCCGGTCGGTGCGCTCGCCGGTCGGGGCGGCGGAGGGGGCCGCGGTCCCCGTGGTGCAGCGCAGGCCGGGGTCCGTGTAGGCGGAGGTGCGGGTGGCCGCGAAGCCCGCGTCCAGCAGACAGCGCTCGCTCTCCGCGCCGGTGAGGTAGGAGATCAACTCGCGTGCCTTGTCCGCCCGTTGGGACGACTCGGTCACCGCCAGGTTCTGTCCGCCGAGCACCGCGGCCCCCGGCAGCGGGGCCACGCCGAGCTGCTGCTCGGTGAAGGTCTGGAAGAGGCTGCGGTAGCCGTAGGGCCAGAAGCGCAGGAAGGCGGTGCGGCCGTCGGCGAAGTCGCCGAGCGAGGCGGCCTCGTCGGAGTTCACGGCGTCCGGGAGGAGGTACGGCGCGTCGGTGCGACGGTTCAACTCGGCGATGCCTTCGGCCAGTTCGCCGACGGTGGCGTCGTAGTGCCCCTTGGAGTCGGTGATCGCCAGACCCTGCACGGCCGTCGCGAACGCCTCGATCGCGTTGACGGTACGGCCCTCGTAGCCCGCCAACTGCGTGGTCCAGCCCTTCTGGTAGCCCTTGGGGTCGAGGTCGTCGACGTCGCTCATCAAGGCGTCCAGGTCCGTCCAGGTCTGCTTCTTCGCGCTCAGGTCGGTCTCCTGGACGCCCGCCTCCTTGAGCCAGTCGCGCCGGTAGTAGAGCAGTCCGACGTCGCTGTTGAACGGCACCCCGTACACCCTGCCGCCCCAACGGGCCGTGCTGGCCACGGACTTGATGACGTCGGGGGAGATCACCGAGTCCGGCAGCGGGCGGACGAGGTGGGCGGCGGCGAACTCCGGTACCCAGGTCACGTCCAGGTTGACGACGTCGTAGCTCGCGCTGCCGGACTGCAGGGCGCCGAGCAGCTGGCTGCGCTGTTCGTCCGCGCTGCCGGACAGCTCGACCAGACGGGCGTGGTAGCCGGTGTCGGCCTTGTCCTGCTGCCGGTTCCAGGCGTCGATGAGCTGCTCGCGGATGCCGTTCTTGCCGGTGACGTCCCGCCCGCTGGCGATGACGATCTCGCCGGGCACCTCGTGCGAGGCGGACGTGCCGGCCTATCCGCCGCCTCCGCTGCAGGCGGCGACCAGGAGCAGGGCGGCCAGTGCCGCCGGGCGCCGTAGGGCCATCAGTCCTCCCCCGTCCCGGTGCGGGCGACCTCCGCGGTCAGGGAAGCCGCTGAGATCAGGCGACCGCAGGACCCCGATCTCACCCTCGCCGAAGATCTCTCCCCCGGCCAGCGCCTCCCGCAGCCGACGCACATTGTGCTCGACGGCGGGAAGGTGCCCGGGCACGCCGTGCGGCGGACCCCGGTGGTCGTACTCGCTGACGCCGACCAGCAGCGCCCGGTTGGCCATGCCACGTGGGTCGAAGCGGGTCACGGCGTTACCTGTCGTCGGCGGCACCGTCGACGTCGGCCCGGGGCGGCTCACCGCTCTCCACGCTGCGGCGGTTGTCCTGCCAGGCGACCACCGCGAGCCGCACCGCCACCAGCAGCTCCTTGAAGGCGGCGGAGGCGCCCGCGCCGATCAGCACCACGACGACTTCGGTGCCGAAGCCCATGGGCGTGCCCGGGTCCTCGTTTCTCCGGTCGCGCAGTTCGAACTGCAACTCGCGTTCCCGTGCCCACACGGCGAGCGGTTCCTCCCGCTCCAGCCATTTCCGCAGAGCAACGATGTCACCGTCGCTCGCGGTCCGGTCCAGGCGCACGCGAATCTCTCGGTTGGCCACTCCATCCCCCTCAGCCATGACTCTCCATCATGGCACCGTGGTTGCCGACAGGGGAGGGTCCGTCACCGGGAGTTACCGGGGTGTTGCCGGGTCGTTGTCAGCTCTGCGTCTGCAACTGCCGCAACTGCCGCCGGACATGGTCCAGCGCACCTTGCCGCCGCCCCGGCACCCGCGACCGCAGATCGGCCAGCGCGGGCCCGGTCCGCCGCGCCTCGGCCACGTCCCGGATCTGCCCCCACTGGTGATGCGCCCGGTCCACCGCCGCCTCGACCTCCGGCGCGTCCACGGCCTGCCCCGCCGACAGCCGGGCCAACGCCACCACCATCCAGGCCCGGCAACTCCGCACCGGATCCCCGGCCAACATGGCCAGATCCGCACGGACTTCGGCCCAGTGCAGCGCTTCTTCGGCGCCGGGTCCATGAGCTTCCACGGCGGCTCGCTCCTGCCGGGCGGCCAGCGCGTCGGCGTCAGGGTGGCGCCCCTCCTGAACGGCGGCCGAGATGGCAGCGTGCGGGTCACCCCCCACCAGCCCGTCCGGGAGTGCCCCCTCCGGGGGAGTGTGAGGACGAGGCCGTTCGGACCGAACCGGGGGTCTGGGGGCAGCGTTCCCGGGAACGCCGGGCACGCTCAACACGATGCCCACCGCCTCGTCGGCGATCCGCGCCAACGCCTGCTGGTGCAACTGCTCGACCGGCGGCCGCCACCCGCTCCGCAGGATCGTCGCCACCGTCTTCATGTACGTCGGTACGGCCACCCCCCGCCGCCCGCCCGGCGGCACGATCCGCCCGTAGACCGCGCTGTTGTACCCGGAGTCCAGATAGTTCGCCCCCAGCCACTCCCAGGTCTCCGCATCCGCGTGCAGATCGAGGAACAAGGTCGTCGCTGCAGGAGGACGCAACCGCAGCTCCTCCTTGAACCAGGCCCAGGGAAACCCCGTGTACCGCACCGTCGCCGGCGTCGTCCGCGCCAGTGCCAGATGCGGCAGCCGCTGGCGCCGGTCGAGTTGGAGCTGCCCGGCGACGAAGACGGTGAGCGGCCCCGGTGCCGCCGCGGCGGCGCGCAGACGGGTCAGGACGGCCTGCGGCTCCAGCGGGTCGGCGAGTTCGACAACGTTGGCCGTGTCGGTGCCGGACAGCACGGCGGGCGGCACCGCCGCGAGGACGGGAAGCACGGAGGCCGCGTCCACCAGGCACCCCTTGCCCGCCGGGGCGGCGGCGAGCAGCAGCACGGTTCCTGGCATCGGTCCCTCCCCATCCCCGTCGATCACGTACGTCAGCACCGTAACCGCTGCTGCCGCAAAGACGGGCCTCAGGACACCAATCGTCCGCTTCCTCCCGGCCCGCCCGGCAGCCGCCGTACCGCGAAGATCGTCGTGTCGTCGCCCAGTCTGCCGCCGCAGTGGCGCAGGGTGCGGTCCCGTACGAAGGCGACCAGACGGCGGGGTTCGGCGGTGCCCGGGTCGGTGGCGAGGGCGTGGGCCACGTCGTCGGCGAGGGGGTAGAACTCGCCGTCGCTGTCGCGGGCCTCGGTCACGCCGTCGGTGGTGAGGAGGAGGGTCTCGCCGGGGGCCAGGGGAACGCGGCGGGCCGGGGGCGGGCCGTCGCCGGTGAGTTCGCCCAGGCCGAGGGGGAGGCCGTCGCCGGGCGGCAGGGGCCGTACCCCTTCGGGGCCGACGATCAGTGGGGGGTCGTGGCCGAAGAGGATGACGTCGACCGCGGCCGGGCCGTCCGCGGGGAAACCGAGCAGGGCCGCCGTGGCGAAGCGGTCGCCGTCCTCGCGGCCGAGGGCGGCGGTGTGGGCGCGGTGGCGGAGCATGCGGATCTCCAGGCGCTCGGCGACCGTGGTGAGCTCCGCCTCGTGGTAGCCGGCCTCCCGGAACGTGCTCAGCAGGGCGGCGGCCGCCTCCACCGCGCCGAGGCCCTTGCCCTGGACGTCGCCCACGAGGACGCGGGTGCCGTGCGGGCCCGGCTGGATGTCGTAGAAGTCGCCGCCCACGCGGGCCTCGACGTCGGAGGCGAGATAGACGGCGGCGTGTTCGAGGCCGTCCCAGTCCGGAGGGAGGGGGCGCAGCACGGTACGGCGGGTGGTCTCGGCGACGTCCCGCATGTGCAGCATCCTCCGCTCGCCGCGGACGCGGACCGCGCAGGCGAGGGTGGCGAGCATGCCGCCGACGGCGACCAGGATGAAGTCGGGGAGGCCTGTCTGGTACTGGTGCGGCCAGGCGTTGTCGGCGAGGACATACGTCATGAGCGCGAGTACGGCGAAGGCTGCCGTGGCCCACACTCCGCAGATGGCTGCGGCGATGCCGGGGACCAGGACGATCCAGGAGATGATGCGGAATCTGCCGGTTGTGTTGAAGTCGACCAGGGTGATCGCGGCCAGGAGGAGAAGCGGGGGCACCCAGGCGACGCTTCTGCCATGCACCCGGAGCAACTGTGCTCGGTCCGGGGTGCCACGGGATGTCGTTGCGAGTCTGCGGCGCCGCTGCGGCTTGTCGCGCCCACGCGGCGGTAGCCGCACATCAAACACCGTCCCGCGCCCCTTCAGGGCGTTCATGTGGGCCAGCGAAACACGGCACCGTGCCCCTCCGCATCCGGGCGGGAATCAGGGCCCCCGTCGACTTGCCACGGGCCCTCCCCAGGTGTGCTCTGGAGAGCGGGGGCGGTGTGAGAGAGGAGTGTTCTCATGGCTCAAGCGGCACCCGCGCACGGTGGCGGGATGATGGGGAAGGTCCGGGAGAACCGGGCGGCGCGGCCCACGCGGACGCCCGATCTGTTCGACGAGCGGGTCCACCTGGTCGGGCGGTACGGGATTCCCGTCGTGCTCGGGCTCGTCTACGGCTTCTGGGCGGCCGCCAACCGCCGCGGCGGCGGGGAGATCACCGGCTGGAACATCCTGTTCGGCTTTGTGACCGCGGCCGTGTTCATCGTGCTGTGCATCGCCGTCGCGACCTTCGCCCCGCTGCTGAAGCGGGAGCTGCACTCGCTGGTGAAGTCGGGTTTCGCGGGCGCCGCGCTCGGGTTCCTGTACAGCCAGACCGGAGAGTCCGTGCTGCGGTCGGTGGCGCTGGGCGTGGCCGTGACGGCGGGCGTCTTCCTCGTCTTCTTCTACCGCTACTACACGCGCGAGGACGCTGCGGGAAAGCGCGTCCGGTAGCCGGCCGCGCAAACGGGTGGGCCCCGGCCGATCCGGCCGGGGCCCACCCGCGCGCCGACTATCCGGTCACGCTCCAGCTCCACGAGCCCGAGATGCTGAAGGAGACGGAACCGGAGGCGGCCCAGGAGCCGTCGCTCCAGCTCGGGTCGTTCCAGTTGGCGTTGGACCAATTGCCGTCCCGCCACTGGGGACACGGGTCCGCGCAGGTCGGCACCGACCGTCCGCCGGTGTCCACGAACTCGGCGCTGGCCCAGCCCTGGGCGCCGACGAGCCAGTACCAGTACGGGTTGCCGTTGACGCTCTGCCCCTGGACCATGCACTGGACGCGGTCCTGACTGCCGGGCGAGAGCCGGGTGACGAGCGCCGAGTCGACGGTGGGTCCTGCCCGCACGTTCAGCCGGGTGCGGGAGACGATGGTGCCCCAGATCGGACTTCCGGATCCGCCGCCACCGTGACCGTCGACGTGGGCCGGCACAGTGGTCGGGGTCGCGGCCGCCGCCGTGGTGCCCGCCGCCGCGGCGACGAGCGTACCGCCGGCGAGCAGCGCAGCGGCCAGGGTCCGCAGGGCCAAAGTGGTGCGCATGATCGGCCTCCTTCTCCCCAGCACCATGAGACACCCGTTCGGGTGAAGCCTCCACCGGAGAGCCGTATGCCCAGTTCAGCCTCGTTCGGACGAATTTCCCCGCCCGTATGCGGCCATTTGCAGTCCTCCCGCTCGCGCCCCGGCCCCCCGGCGCCTTGCCTGAAGGGGTGCCCATACGCCTCAGGAGCGTCCTGTCGGCCGCTCTCATCGCCCTCGCCTGTCTGCTCGCGCCGTGCGGCGCGCTCGCGGCCTGGGCGGCGTACGACCTCGCCGACACGAGCAGCTACGTCGCCACGATGGCGCCGCTGGCCGCGGACCCGGCGGTGCAGGGCGTGGTCGCGGACACCGTCGGCGCCCAGGTCATGGACGAGGTCGAGGCCCGCGCCGACGCCCACCCGATGCGCGCGATGCCCTCGGTGGTCCGCCCCTATGTGCACGACGCGGTCCGCTCCTTCACCCGCACCGAGGCCTTCCGCGCCGCCTGGGACGCCGCCAACCGCGTCTTCCACGACGCCGTGCTGCACGCCCTGCACGACGACAGCGAGCGCGAGGTGACCGTGGACCTCGCGCCGGTCACCGCCCAGGTCAAGCGTCAACTCACCGATCAGCACATGCCGTTGGCGGGCCGCATACCGGTCGAGCACACCGCGGTCAACGTTCTCCCGGCCCAGGAACTGGACCGCTTCCGGAAGGGGTTCCACGTGCTGGAAGTAGCCGGTTTCTGGCTGCCGTTGGCCTCGGTCGTCTTCGCCGGCGCCGGCATCGCGGTCGCCGCCTGCCGCGGCCGCGCCCTCACCGCGACCGCCCTCGGCACCGCACTCGGCGGCGCCCTGCTCGGCCTCGCGGTCGCCATCGGCCGCCGGCTCACCCTCGCCGACCTGCCCGAAGAGGCCCCCCGCCCGGCCGCGGGCGCCGTCTACGACGCCCTGACCGAGACCCTGCGCGAGGCCTCCTGGCTGCTGGTGGCCGTGGGCCTGACGGTGTCCCTGGCGGTCTGGCTGGGCAGCCACCTGCGCCTACGGGGTCGCCCGCGCGGGAACGACGTACTCCAGGCCGATTCACAGCAACCTGACCTGACCATGACCATCACGTCACCCGGTGACACCTCAGGGGTCACCCGCTCCACGGCCGGACCCAGCAGCATGACTTGACGACAGCCGCCGGTACGGAACCGGAGGCTCCGTGTCCCTCAAGGAGCACCCCCCATGACCCGCCTCACCGTGCGCCGCGGCGCCGCGGCCCTCGTGGCCGGCCTGGCCCTCTCCCTCGCCGCCGCACTGCCCGCGCAGGCCGCCGACTCGACCGTCACCGAGTCCCAGTGGCTGTCGGACGTGGCCGCCGTCACCGGCCCGGCCCAGACCTACATCGACTCCCGCGCGGCCGCGAACACGTCGGGCGCCAAGCAGGCGATCGTGCTGGACATCGACAACACCTCGCTGGAGAGCTACTTCGAGGGCGTCGGCACCAGCACCCCCGCCACCCCGCCGGTGCTCGCCCTGGCGCAGGACGCCCACGCCAAGGGCCTCGGCGTGTTCTTCATCAGCGCCCGCAGCAATCTGTTCGACTCGGTGACCAGGTCCAACCTGACGAAGGTCGGCTACACGGTCGACGGTCTCCACGCGCGCACGGTCGCACAGATGCTGACCGAGTCCGTCGCCGACTTCAAGACCTCGCAGCGCACGGCGATCGAGGCGGACGGCTACGACATCGTCGCCAACATCGGCAACAACACGACCGACCTGACGGGCGGTCACGCCGACGCGACCTACAAGCTCCCGGACTACGACGGCCTGCTGGACTGACCCCCGGCAAGCCCGGCCAGCGTCCGCAGCGCCCGCTCCAACTCGGGCGGCGCCGCGGACGCGAGCCCGAGCCGCACCGCGTCCGGGGTGCGATGCCCACCGACGGCGAAGGCACTCCCGGGCGTGACGGCGATCCCGTGCGCGGCGGCGGCGGCCGTGAAGGTGTCCGCCCGCCACGGCGCGGGCAGCTCCCACCAGGCGAAGTAGGCGTGCGGATCGGCCCGTACGCGAAAGCCGCGCAGGCACTCGGCGACCAGGCGCTGCCGCCGCGCCGCGTCCTGCCTCTTCCCCGCCACCAGCCGCGCCACGGTCCCGTCCTCGACCCACCGCACCCCGGCCTCCAGCGCGAACCGCCCGGCATTCCACCCACCGGAGCGCACCGCGCCCGCCACGGCCTCCACCCGCTGCGGCGGTACGACGAGAAGGCCGACGGTGAGCCCGGGGGCGACCCGCTTGGAGAGCCCGTCGACGACGTGGGTGAGATGCGGGAGGCGGGCGGCGAGGGGATCGCGGGCGGGCAGGTCCAGGAAGGACCAGATGCGGTCCTCGACGACGGGAAGCTCCACCTCACCGACGACGTCGGCGAGTTGCGCGCGCCGCGCACCACTCATGGTGGCGGAGGTCGGATTGTGCAGGGCCGGCTGCAGATAGAGCGCGGACAACCGCCCACCGGCGACGGCCTCCGGCCGCACCCCCTCCTCATCGGTGTCCAGCGGAACGAGCGTGACGCCGAGCCTCGCCGCGATCTCCTTGACCAGCGGATACGTCAGCGCCTCCACCCCCACCCGGCCGCCGGGCCGGACCAGCGAGGCCAGGGCGGCGGCGATGGCCTGGCGGGCGTTGCCGGTGAAGAGGAGCCGGTCGGGGGAGGGCCGCCAGCCCGGGGTGGCGAGGAGACCGGCCATCACCTCACGGGCCGCGACGGTGCCGTCGGCCGGGGCGGGACGCAGGGCGTCGGTGAGGACGTCGGGGCGCAGAAGCGGGGCGAGGGCGGGGGCGAGCAGCTCCGACTGGCCCGCTGCGGAAGGGTAGTTGAGCTCCATGTTCACCCCCTCAGCCGCGTCGACCGCCTCGACGAGCGAACGCCCGGCAGGTGCCGTGGCCGCGGCCCGCACAAAGGTCCCCCGCCCGACCTCTCCCACCACCAGCCCGCGCCGCACGAGTTCGCCGTACGCCCGCTCGGCCGTCGAGGCGGCGATCCCGTGCCGTCGCGCGAACTTCCGCTGCGGAGGCAGCCGTTCACCCGGACGGAGCCGCCCCGAGGCGATGTCGGCGGCGATGCGGTCGGCGATGCGGCGGTATGCGTCCATGGATCAATTCCCCCTGTTTTCCCTGCCCCTTGCATTGCACCGAAGGCAAAGATCTTATTGCACCGAGGAGTTGGGCCGACCTAGGGTCCCCTCCATGGCACTCCCCCTTGTGTTGATCCACGGCCACCCCTTCGACCACACCATGTGGAACCCGCAGATCGAGGCCTTCTCCCCCACCCGCCGCGTGATCGCCCCCGACCTGCGCGGCTACGGCACCTCCCCGCAGTCCCCGCCCGTCGCGTCCTTCGAGCAGTTCGCGCAGGACGTGGTGGCGCTGCTGGACGAGCTCGGGGTGGAGACCTTCGTCCTGGCCGGCCTCTCCATGGGCGGCCAGATCGCGATGGACTGCTACCGGCAGTTCCCCGACCGCGTCCACGGCCTGGTCCTCGCCGACACCTTCCCGGCCGCCGAGACCCCGGAGGGCGTCCACACCCGCCGCACCATGGCGGACCGGCTCCTGAGGGAGGGCATGCGGGGGTACGCCGACGAGGTCCTGGAGAAGATGGTCGCCCCCTACGCCGACGCCCAGGTCAAGGCCCACGTCCACGGCATGATGACGTCCACTTCGCCCGAGGGAGCGGCGGCGGCCCTGCGCGCACGGGCGGCCCGCCCCGACTACCGCGACCTGCTGACACGGGTGACGGTGCCGACGCTGGTGGTCGTGGGGGCCGAGGACACGTACACGCCGGTGGCGGACGCGGAGGCGATGCACGCGGCGCTGCCCGGGTCGACGCTGCATGTCATCGAGGGGACGGCGCACATGCCGAACCTGGAGCGGCCTGAGGAGTTCAACAAGGTGCTGGACAGGTTCCTGGCGCGAGTGGAGATGCGTCCGTAATGTCTTGCCGGTGACGATTCAGCCCGTCTGGGGGTCCTCCCGCTGGGGGAGTTCGAGGACGAGGCCCGTTCAGGGCCGAAGCGGGGATCCGGGGGCCACAGGCCCCCGGAGGGTGGGTGCCGTGATCGCCGGGTTGCTGCTGGCCGGCGTGAGCGTCGTCATGGGCTGCCGCGTCGCCGACACCGACGCCCTCACCCCCGTCCCCCAACTCCTCGCCTTCCTCCCCTGGCTGCTGGCCCCCACCACCGTCGCTCTTCTCCTCGCCCTCCTCTCCCGCTGGCGCCTCGGCATCCTCTGGTCGCTCCTCGTGCTCGCCCTCCTGGCCTGGTTCATCGAGCCGTACGGAAAGACGGACGAACCCGGCGGCCCCTCGCTCGCCGAGCTCAAGGTCCTCACCTCGAACGTGGAGTTCGGGCACGGCACCCACTCCCTCGTCCCGGAGATCCGCGCGCACAAGCCCGACATCGTGTTCGTGGAGGAGTGCGAGTACACCTGCCAGGCCACCCTCCGCCGGGACGTCGGCGCCGACTACCCGTACCGCCAGGCCGTGGTGGCCGGCGGCTCCTCGGGGTCGATCATCCTGAGCCGCTTCCCGCTCACGGGCCTGGACCCCGTGCCCGGCGAGATGGGCATGCCCGCAGCCGTGGCCGACGTGCACGGCCACCCCGTACGGCTCCAGCTCGCGCACCCCATGCCCCCGCTGCCCGGCCAGATCGGCGTATGGCGCCGTGAGCTGGGCCGTCTGCGCGACTCCGCACGGGCCGCCACCACCCCCCTGATCCTGGCCGGCGACTTCAACGCCTCCCAGGACCACGCGGCCTTCCGCCGCATCCTCGACACCGGCCTGCGCGACTCCGCCCGGCTCGTCGGACACGACCGGACGCCCAGCTGGCCGGCCCGCACCACCCCCGTCTTCGGCGCCCAGATCGACCACGTCCTGGTGTCGAAGGACTTCTCGGCGAACAGCGCCCGTTTCCTGGACCTGGCGGACACCGACCATCGCGCGCTGCTCGTGCACATCACGCTTCACCGGCGGGGGTGAGCCGGACACCGGTGCTCGTACGGGGCCCGTGTCCCGTCGGCGCACCGGGAGTGGCTGGAAAGCGAGGGGGCTGAGGGTGCACAGGGCACCCGGATACCGGGCCCGACGGGCCGGCTGCCGGCGGGCGTCTCCACGGACGCCCCGACGACCTCCCCGCCCGTCAGATGAATCCCGGGCAGCCCCGGCACCGGAGTACGGTGGCGGTACCGAGCGCACCTCGCACGCCGTCATCCATGTCGGCGTCGCCCTCGGGGAACGGCAAGGCCGGAGCACATCGCGTCCGGTCGGAGATGAGCCGCCCCACATGAGTCCGATGAGCCTCGGAGTTCTCGCCTCCTCCCGCAAGGAGAACGAGTTCCGACTTCCGCTGCACCCCCGCCACCTCGACCGGATCGCCCCGGACATGCGCGAGAGAATCTTCCTCGAACAGGGCTACGGCCACCGGTTCGGCGTCGCCGACGACGCGCTGCGCCCCCTCGTGGCCGGCCTGCGCTCCCGCGAGCGACTCCTCGCCGAGTGCGACGTCGTGGTGCTGCCCAAACCGATGCACGACGACGTCGCCGCGCTGCACGAGGGCCAGGTCCTGTGGGGATGGCCGCACTGCGTGCAGGACGAGAAGATGACCCAGATCGGCATCGACCGACGGCTGACCCTGATCGCCTGGGAAGCCATGAACCACTGGACCTCCACGGGCGCCTTCAGCGTCCATGTGTTCCACAAGAACAACGAGCTCGCCGGTTACTGCTCGGTGCTGCACGCCCTGCAGCTCGGCGGGCTGACCGGCCACTACGGCCGCCGCCTGCGCGCGGTGGTCATCAGCTTCGGCGCCACGGCGCGCGGAGCGGTCACGGGCCTGGGCGCCATGGGGGTCACCGACGTCACGGTGCTCACCCAACGCGCGGCGGCAGCGGTGGCGTCACCGATGCCCTCGGTCGTGATGGGCCACTTCGAGGAGCAGGAGGACGATCCCTCGCGCCTGCGGGCCATCACCGCGGCCGGTTCCGAGCCGCTGGCGGAGTACCTGGCCGGGTTCGACATCATCGTCAACTGCGTGCTGCAGGACACCGACGCGCCGCTCATGTTCGTCACCGACGAGGAACTCGCCCTCTTCCGGCCGGGAACCTTCTTCATCGACGTCGCCTGCGACGAGGGCATGGGCTTCGAATGGGCCCACCCGACCACCTTCGGCGACCCGATGTCCACGGTCGGGCCGGGCTGCCACTACTACGCGGTGGACCACAGCCCGTCCCACCTGTGGAACTCCGCCACCTGGGAAATCAGCGAGGCGCTCCTTCCCTACCTGCGCAGGGTCATGAGCGGCCCCGCGGCATGGGACACCGACGTCACGATCAGAAAGGCCATCGAGATCCGCGACGGCGTCGTCCAGAACCCGAAGATCCTCTCCTTCCAGCACCGATCGGCCGCCTATCCCCACACTCCCGAGGTCCCGGCGGCTCCGCTGGGCTCAGAGGTCTAGTACGCCGGCGCGTTGAGTCCGAAAGCGGGGGAAAGGCTGAGGCACACCAGCCCCGCCCAAGATCGCCATCTGGGGCCGCTAACCTTACGTGTCCGTCCTGGCCAGTGATTGACGGTTTCACTCACGCGAAGGGTTGTGTACATGGGCATTCTCACTCTCCTGCGGAACGCGTTCGGCAGGTCGCGCAAGGGGCGTGCCGCCGAAGCAGAGGGTGCGGTCCGAACCCCTTCGCAGACCACCCCGCAGTCGACAGCAACGACAACGCCGCAGGTCCCGGAACCGCGCATGGCGACATCGGAGCAGAAGCAGAACGACGAGCACGACCTGGTCTCGGCGGCCTTCGACAACGTGACGGTGCCGAAGCCGGAGGCGCCGGAGGCGGTCGAGCCGACGGAGCCCGAGGCGACTCCGGAGCCGGTCGCCGAGGAGGCGAAGGCGGTCCCGGAGACCGAGGCAGCCGCCGAACCCGACCCCGCACCGGTCGCCGAGGAGTCGGCGCCCGCTGCGGAGCCGGAGCCCGAGCCGGTGGTGGCCGAGGAGCCCGTCGCCGAGCCGGAGCCCGCCGCTGCGGAGCCGGTCGCGGAAGCCGCCCCCGAGCCTGAGCCCCAGCAGGCCGCCGAGGCGACCGCCGAACCTGCGGCCGAGAAGCCGATCGCCGAACCGGAGCCGGAGCCCGAGCCGGTGGTGGCCGAGGAGCCCCTCGCCGAGCCGGAGCCCGCCGCTGCGGAGCCGGTCGCGGAAGCCGCCCCCGAGCCCGAGCCCCAGCAGGCCGCCGAGGCGACCGCCGAACCTGCGGCCGAGAAGCCGGTCGCCGAACCGGAGCCGGAGCCCGAGCCGGTGGTGGCCGAGGAGCCCCTCGCCGAGCCGGAGCCCGCCGCTGCGGAGCCGGTCGCGGAAGCCGCCCCCGAGCCCGAGCCCCAGCAGGCCGCCGAGGCAACCGCCGAACCTGCGGCCGAGAAGCCGGTGGCCGAGGAGAACCCGGAGCCGGCCGTCGCCGAATCGACCCCCGCGCCCGCGGCGGCCGAGAAGTCGGAGCCGGTGGCCGAGGCGACCCCCGAGGCCGAAGAGACCACGCAGCCGACACCCCAGCCCACCGCGGAGACCACCGCCGAACCGGAGCCCGAGCAGACGGCCGAACCCGAGCCCGAGCCCAAGGCCGCCGTCGCAGCGGAGCCCGAGGCAGCCGCCGAACCCGAGCCCGCACCGGTGGCCGAGGAGTCGGCGACCGCCACGGAGCCGGAGGCCGTGGTGGCTCAGCAGCCGACCGCCGAACCCGAGCCCGAGCCGGCCCCCGCCCCGCAGCCCGACCTGGTCGCCGCCGCGGAGGCATCCGCACCCGCGGCCGCCGACGGCGAGGACGCCCCACAGGGGCCACCCGCAGCCGACGACGCAACTGTCACGGGTGGTGCGGGTGGGAACGAAAACCCGGCCGAAGGCCGGGTCGTGCCCACCACCCTCCGCATCGCGTACGACACCGCCGCAACCGCCCTCGCCAAGCACGACCTCACCGGCACCCGGGCCAAGGTCTACCTCGTCCTGGACCGCTCCGCGAGCATGCGCCCGTACTACAAGGACGGCTCAGCCCAGGCCCTCGCCGAGCAGACCCTCGCCCTCGCCGCCCACCTGGACCCGGAAGGCCCCGAGGACACCAAGGTCCACGTCACCTTCTTCTCCACCGAAGTCGACGGCACCGGCGAACTCACCCTCGCCGACCACGAGAACAAGATCGACGACCTGCACGCCGGCCTCGGCCGCATGGGCCGTACCAGCTACCACGCGGCCGTCGAGGAAGTCCTCGGCCACCACGACAAGGAAGCCCCCGGCACCCCCGCCCTCGTCGTCTTCCAGACCGACGGCGCCCCGGACGCCAAGACCCCCGCCACCCAGTCCCTCACGGACGCCGCGAAGAACCACCCCTCCGTCTTCTTCTCCTTCGTGGCCTTCGGCGACCCGGAGAACAAGGCCTTCGACTACCTCCGCAAGCTGAAGCTGGCCAACACGTCCCCCTTCCTGGCCGGTGAGACCCCGAAGGAACTCACGGACGCGGAGATCTACGAGGGCATCCTGGCGAACTGGCGCCCGTGACCCCGTAGAAGATCACCTGCAGAGCCTGCAGAACCCGCGGAAACCGAAAACCCCACCCGGCCGCCCGCCTTCCCACCCCTCAGAACGGGAAGCGGGCGGCCCACCCATGTCCGCTACCATTTCAAGGTTCGCAAAACAAGACGACCCGACCTGGGAGCAGCCCCCGATGGCTCGACACCTCATCACCAGCGCCCTTCCGTACATCAACGGAATCAAGCACCTGGGCAACATGGTGGGGTCCATGCTCCCGGCGGACGTGTACTCCCGGTACCTCCGCCAGCGCGGCCACGACGTCCTCTACATCTGCGCGACGGACGAGCACGGCACGCCGGCCGAGCTGGCGGCCAAGGAGCAGGGCCTGCCCGTGGACGAATTCTGCGCGCAGGCGCACGACGCGCAGAAGGCGGTCTACGACGGGTTCGCGCTGGCCTTCGACTACTTCGGCCGGAGTTCCTCGCATCAGAACGTCGAGATCACCCAGCACTTCGCCCGCCGCCTCCATGAGAACGGCTTCATCGAGGAGCGGGCGATCCGCCAGGTGTACTCCCCCACCGACGGCCGCTTCCTCCCGGACCGCTATGTCGAGGGCACCTGCCCCCACTGCGGCTACGACAAGGCCCGCGGCGACCAGTGCGAGAACTGCACCCGGGTCCTCGACCCGACCGATCTGATCAACCCCCGTAGCGCCATCAGCGGCTCCACGGACCTCGAGGTCCGCGAGACCAAGCACCTCTTCCTCCTCCAGTCGAAGCTGCAGCACGAGGTCGAGGAGTGGGTCTCCCGCCACGAGGACGACTGGCCGCAGCTGGCCTCCTCCATCGCCCGCAAGTGGCTGACCGAGGGCCTGCACGACCGCGCGATCACCCGTGACCTGGACTGGGGCGTCCCGGTCCCGGCCGACACCTGGCCGGAGCTGGCGGCGGAGGGCAAGGTCTTCTACGTCTGGTTCGACGCCCCGATCGAGTACATCGGCGCGACGAAGGAGTGGTCGGACCTGGACCCGGAGAACCGGGACTGGAAGGCGTGGTGGTACGACGTCGACACCGACGTCCGCTACACCGAGTTCATGGCCAAGGACAACGTCCCCTTCCACACCGTCATGTTCCCGGCCACCGAGCTGGGCGTGCGCGAGCCGTGGAAGAAGGTCGACTACGTCAAGGCCTTCAACTGGCTGACGTACTACGGCGGGAAGTTCTCCACCTCGCAGAAGCGCGGGGTCTTCACCGACCAGGCCCTGGAGATCCTCCCCGCCGACTACTGGCGGTACTTCCTCATCGCCAACGCCCCGGAGTCGGACGACTCGTCCTTCACCTGGGAGCACTTCACCGCCACGGTCAACAAGGACCTCGCCGACACCCTCGGCAACTTCGTCAACCGTGTCCTGTCCTTCTCCCGCAAGCGCTTCGGCGACGAAGTCCCCGCGGGCAGCGCCGCCGGTGAGGCCGAGGCCAAGCTGGGTGAGCAGATCGCCGAGCTGCTGGCCGAGTACGAGGGCCACATGGAGACCCTCCAGTTCCGCAAGGCCGCGGCGGCGCTCCGCGCCCTGTGGTCCGCGGGCAACTCCTACCTGGAGGAGAAGGCCCCCTGGCTGGAGATCAAGACCGACAAGGACGGCGCGGCCCTCACCCTCCGTACGGCGATGAACCTGATCCACCTGTACTCGGTGGTGTCGGAGCCGTTCATCCCGGCGACCGCGGCCACCATGCGCCAGGCGTTCTCGCTCAAGGACGACACGGCGACCTGGGTCACGCCGGACGACGCCCGCGCCCTCGCCTCCGTCCCGGCCGGCACCCCCTTCACCGTCCCGCCGGTGCTGTTCGCCAAGCTCACGGACGAGGATCTGGAGACCTACAAGGAGCGCTTCGGCGGCGCTCCGGAGCAGTAACACGCGTAGGAACCGTGAGAGACGGGGCTCGGAAAGCCGAACAGCTTTCCGAGCCCCGTATATTTCGGCCATGGCAGTGCCCGAAGTCGTCCCGATCGCCTACGTGCCCCGCAACCGGACCGAATCCATCGGCCGGTACGCCGAAGGGCAGTTCCTGGCGTCGA
The DNA here is from genome assembly GCF_053596855.1 of Streptomyces sp. NPDC001617. Classification (NCBI taxonomy): domain Bacteria; kingdom Bacillati; phylum Actinomycetota; class Actinomycetes; order Kitasatosporales; family Streptomycetaceae; genus Streptomyces; species Streptomyces sp. NPDC001617. Next base: position 127,945 of record NZ_JBSFHA010000003.1, on the reverse strand, counting down.
TCACGTATGCCTTCCCCGAGGGGTTCCGCCTCGACCACGGCTGGGAAGAGCACAAACGTCTCTACACCGTCCTGCACACCTTCGACTTCGAGGGCAACTACCGCGAGTCGGAGATCTGGTGTGCCGGCACCTGGGCCGAGCAGCTGCGCGATCCGGACGGTGAGGCGTCGGTCCTTCAGCGCGCCCGCGTCCATCTGGCGAAGCTCCTGCGCAGCCTGCCCCGCCGTTCCTACACGGACATCGCGATACGGCCGTTCCGAGTGACGGTCGACGGTGTGCTGTTCGGCCTGGTGACCGGCGAGGACGAGGAGGGGGCCTGGGCCGAGCTCTATCCGGACCGCCTCTTCTTCGGTCCACCGTGGGACGGCTCGTACGACGCCTGAGCCCCTCGTTCCTCGTCCTCGCCGGCGTTCTGTGGGCGCCCGCGGAGCGTTCCGCTAGGAGAGCACTCCCGCGCCGGTCGTCGACGCCAGCTCCGTCGGCAGGTTCTTCGCGGACGTCTCAAGTCCCGCCGTCAGCGCCGGAGTCCAGTTCACCGTCGTCTTGATCTTCTTCGACGAGGACGCGTTGTAGGCGGCGACGAGGTCGGTCGCCGTGCCGTTGACCAGGTTGCCGCTGCCCGCGATCGAGCCCGTGCCGTCGCCGCTGAACAGCTTGGAGACCTTCTGGGAGGCGGAGGTCTTCCAGAAGTTGTTCTGCGCCACGACCTGGGCCTTGGCGCGGGAGTTGATGCTGTACTGCAGCTCGTAGCCGTTGAGCGCCGTGACGTCGTAGAAGTTGTTGTAGATGTGGATCTGGCCGAGCCGGGCCAGCGGCGCGCGCTGCACGATGCCCTTCCACACGTTGTGGTGGATGGAGACGCGCAGCTTGCCGGTGCTGTCGGTGTCGCTGCTGCCGATCAGCATGGTCTTGTCGTGGCTGGTGAACCGGTTGCGCTCGACGGTGACCAGGTCCGAGCCCTTGGTGATGTCGAGTTCGCCGTCGTGGATCTGGTACTGGCGCCCGTAGTACGTCGGGTCGGCGGTGTCGAAGCCCGGCGCGTCCGTGAACGTGTTGTGGTCGGCCCAGACATGGGTCGCCCCGCGCAGGGTGACCGAGTCGTACTGCGAGTTCCAGTTGCCCTTGTCGCCGTCGGTCGGGTCCCACTGCGGGAAGCAGTCCTGGGTCGCGGAGAAGGTCAGGTTGCGGACGATGACGTTGTCGACCTTCTGGATCTGCAGCATGCCGCCGGTGATCCCGGCCTTGGTGCCCGGCACGCCCACGATGCTGGTGTTGGCCGGCACCTTGAAGATGATGTTCTTCGCCTGCTTGGTCTGCGCGGCGGCCCGCGCCGTCTCCTGGGTGCCGGAGGGGAGCTTGGAGCGGCTGTAGGTGGAGGGGTCGAACGCCTTCAGGTACGAGGTGAGCGAGTAGCCGGTGCCCGACGCGTAGTTGGCGCAGGTCAGCTTCTTCCCGCTGTCGTCGGTGTTGGCGTCGATGGTGCCCTTGACCTTGATGATCCGGGGGGTGGTGCCGGTCGCCGACCCCAGGGCCTTCACCAGCTGGGCCCGGGTCGAGACGGTGAAGGTGTGCGCGGCGTCGGCCTTCGCACCACCGGTCGTCCCGGAACCGGAGGAGGCCCAGCCGTCCTTCGCGGCGAGCGTCTGGTGGTAGAGGTCGACCGTGCCGGCACTGGCGTTCATGACGACGACACCGGCACCGACACCGGCGGCCACCACGGCGGCGGAGACGACCAGGGTGTGCCGCCTGCGGAGGGACCGGCGGTGGGTAACTGAGGCCACGGGGGATTCCTTACGAGCGGTTGCGGGACACGTGCGGTTCGTGGAGCACCGGTGAAGGCGCTCACGTCCTCAAGTGGCCGCCGGGACAAGGGAGGTTGCCGAGACGCCAAGATTTTCTTCCGGGTAGCGTTCGCTCACTTGCGCGAGAGCATGGGGCCCCGCGGGGAGGGACCCTCACGTGGGCGGATACGCCCTGTCGCGCCGCCGACCGGCGGTCGCGATCTCCTCGGTGGCGCTGACGGTGGCGGGCGGCGCCGTACTTCGGACGACGGCCGCGGCGGCTCCGGTCATCCCATGGACCTCGGCCACCGCCATCACCGGCACCGCCGAGGTCGTACACCACCCTCGCCGGCAGCGGCTGGAACCAGTACAACGTGCTGACCTCACCCGGCGACCCGACCGGCGACGGACGGCCCGACCTGATCGCGCGGGGCACGAGTGAAGATCGGGACGGGCTGGGGATCGTACAAGTCCCTTTCCTGACAGGATGGTTGGGACTTCAACAGGGGGTAACTCATGCGCAGATGGGGTGCGGCCGCGCTCGTGGCCGCCTCTCTGGCCGGCGGCGTGCTGCTGCCGGCCGTCCCGGCCACCGCCGTGCACGGCGGTGTGCCCGGCGACTTCAACGGTGACGGCTACCGGGACGCGGTCCTGCCCGCGCCGGGCGCCGACGTGTCCGGCAAGGAGGCGGCGGGCGCGGTCGTCGTGCTCTACGGCTCCGCCTCCGGACTGTCGGCCGCCCACCGCAAGACGATCACACAGAACACCGCCGGTGTGCCGGGCACGAGCGAGGCCTACGATCGCTTCGGCGCCGCCACCGCGACGGCCGACCTGAACCGGGACGGCTATGCCGACCTGGTGGTCGGGTCGCCGTACGAGGACACCGCGAAGGGGACCGACTCCGGTGCGGTGACCGTCCTTTGGGGCAGCAAGAACGGGCTGACGAGCGGGACGGACCTGCCGTCGCCGGCCGGCTCACCCGACCACTACGGCGAGGACATCGCCGCGCTCAGCACCGGGGCCGGGGCGAAGACACGGGTGGCGGTCGCCGGAGTCGATGCGTCCGTCTACTTCAGCGGGCCGTTCAGCCGGAAGGGCACCTTCGGGTCCGCCGTGTACAACGACAACACCGCGTCTCCGATATCCGTCGCGCTCGGCGACCTCGACGGCGACAAGATCCCGGACCCGGTCGTCGCGACCGACCGGCTGAGCGACCTGAGCGGCGGCGAGGTCTACGCCAACCCCGCCTACGGCAACGAGCTGACGGGCAACGGCCTCATCGTGGCCTCCGGCGACCTCAACGGCGACGGCTACGCCGACCTCGTCGCCGGCGACCCGGACGAGCCCGAGAAGGCGGGCGTGGACGGGGCGACGGGCGGCCGGGTCCTCGTCTGGTACGGCTCGGCGACGGGCATCGCGACCGACACCGCTCCCGTGCAGATCACGCAGAACACCGCGGGCGTCCCCGGGGCGAGCGAGAAGGGCGACAGCTTCGGCGGGGCCCTCGCCGTCGCCGACCTGAACCGGGACGGCCTCGCGGACATCGTGATCGGCTCCCCGTACGAGAGTCTCGCCAAGAGCCGCGCCGGTCAGGTGACGATCGTCCCCGGCCGCAGGTCGGGTGCGCTCGGCACGGGCGCGTACTCCTTCTCCCAGGACACGGCGGACGTACCGGGCGCCTCCGAGACCGACGACTTCTTCGGTACGACGGTCTCGGTCGGCGACATCGACAAGGACGGCAGGCCCGAGTTGTTCGTCGGCGCGGCCGGTGAGAACGACTCCACCGGCGCGGTCTGGGTCTTCCCGGGCGGTTCAGCCCGCCCGACGGCCACCGGCAGCAAGGTGTTCACCGCGAACTCCGTCGGCCTCACCCAGCAGGCCGGCACCCTGCTGGGCGGCAACGGACTGCTCTGGGCGATCTGAACACACCGTATGCGCCCGGGACTTCCCTTCCGAAGTCCCGGGCGCATTCCTGTGTCTTCTACGAGGCCGACGCCGACGCGCTCGCCTGGGTGTCCGTGCTGTCGTGCGTCTCGTCCGGGGTGACCTCCATGGTCAGATGGGCGCGCACCCCCTTGGCGATCTTCTTCTTGTCGCACTTGAGGTAGAGCAGGCCGCCCTCGTGCCCATTGTCCGGGACGCTCGCGGAGGCGGTCATGACCAAGCCACCGCCCACGCCCACCGCGGCCACCGCGCCGGCGCCCACGGCGACGACCTTGCGGCGCGTCAGGTCCTTCTTGTCAAAGAGCGGCTGAAACGACCGTCGAGTTCGAGCTCTTTTCAAGGAAAGATCCTTGAAGGGCTTGCCTTACTTCCGGGGCCGTTCCCAGGGCGGCGGGGGCCGGGGTCGCCGCCTCCAGCCCCAGCGCCTCACGCGCCGCCCGGACGTGCCCGAGCCCTTCCCGCGCCGTCCGCGTCACCCTCTCGTACTCCGCCGCCGTACGGGCGTCGACCAGCAGGGCACGGGCGGTGCGGTGGCACTCCGCGGCCCGGGTCAGCGCCTGCCCGGCCTCCTCGCCCGCGGTCACCCAGGTGGTGGCGCCGGGCGGCATGAGGCTTCCGCCCAGCCGTAGCAGCCACCGGTTGGCCTCGGCCTCCGCGTCCAGCTGGGAGGTGCTCTGCGGTCGCTGCGTACGCCGCAGCACCACGACCGCCACGACCGCCCCGGTGATCAGCAGCGCCGAGAGCGCGATCGCCCAACCCATGGCTTCCTCCTTGCCCGGCGGCCCGGAGGGCGGCCTCTACCTGCTACGTCATCCCGTGCGTCCTCTATGAGACGACAGGCTTCTGTGCTCCTCCCTCGGGATTCCTGTGTGCCTCCGGTGAGGTTTCCAAGTCGGTGTCGGCCGCGCGCGTGGTGCGGATGAACCAGGCGCCCGCCACCGCGAGCAGCGAGGCCGCGGACAGGGTGTACAGGCCGCCGGTCGTGCTGCCGGTGGTGTCCTTCAGGTAGCCGAAGAGGAAGGGGGAGACGAAACCGCCCAGGTTGCCGAGCGAGTTGATGAGCGCCAGGCCCGGTGCGGCGATCCTCAGGTCGAGGCCGGACTGGGCCATGGGCCAGAACAGCGTGGCCGCGCACTTGGAGCCGACGCCCGCGAGGGTGATCGCGGCCAGGCCCCACCAGGGGTTGCCGAGGGTCGCCAGGAAGGTGCCCACCGCCGACGCCACCAGCATGACCGCGAGCCAGGGACGGCGGTCGGGGGCTCGGTCGGTGAAGTGGCTCATCGAGTACATGCCGATGATCGAGGCCAGCGCCGGGATCGCGGAGAGCAGACCGACCTGGAAGGACGTGAGGCCGCCGATCTCCTCGATCAGGCTCGGCAGCCAGAAGGTGATCGCGTAACCGGTGAGGGTGGTCGCGAAGAAGACGGAGGTGAGGAGGAGGACCTGCGGGTGGGCCATCAGCCGGAGGCGGGAGACCCTGGGTGCGCGGTCGCGCTTCTCCTCGTCCTTGGTCACCGCCGTGCGCAGGGACTGCTTCTCCTCGGCCGTGAGCCAGCGCGCGTCCTCGATGCGGGAGATCAGGAAGAAGCCGGAGACGATGCCCACGAGGATCGAGAAGGCGCCCTCGATGCCGAACATCCAGCGCCAGCCGGAGATGCCGCCCGCGCCGTGCAGTTCGAGCAGGGCCCCGGTGATCGGGCCGGTCACCACACCGGCCGCCGCCGAACCGCCCAGGAAGATCGCCGTCGCCCGACCGCGGCTGGAGTCGGGGAGCCACTGGGTGATGTACAGCATCACCCCGGGGAAGAAGCCGGCCTCCGCGACGCCGAGCAGAAAGCGCAGGACGTAGAAGGCCGTGGTGTCGTGGATGAAGCACATCGCCACGATCACCAGACCCCAGGTGATCATGATGCGGGTCAGCCAGACCCGGGCGCCGAAGCGTTCGAGGAGCATGTTGCTCGGCACCTCGAACAGGGCGTACCCGATGAAGAAGAGCCCGGCGCCGAAACCGTACGCGGCGGCGCTCACCCCGATGTCGGCGTGCAGCTCGTCCTGGACGAAGCCGACGTTCGTCCGGTCCATCTGGTTGACCAGCAACATCAGGACCAGCAACGGCATCATCCGGCGCAGGAACCTGGCGACGGCACGGCTCTGGACAGCCGGTTCCGGCGTCGGTTCAGACATCGTTGTCTCCCACTGGGTCTCCCACTGATGGTTCACATACATGAATTACCGTCAGCATCTTGAGTACCGGGAACCTTATGGAGGCGGTAGTTCCGGGTCAATGGGCTGAGCGAATGACCACGTATGTGAACCACCGGTGGAGACGGTGAGGTCAGCCGTCGTGCGTCCCGTCCGGGTCGACACCCAGCGTCAGATGGGCCTGGACGCCCCGGGCGATGTGCCGGTGGTCGTACCTGAGGTACAGCAGACCGCCTTCGTGGCCGTTGTCCGGGTAGATGGTGTCCTCGTCGAGGGTGGTGCGGGTGGTGGTGTTACCGGCGTACGGCTCCACGGCCGCCGAGGCCAGCACCGACTTCTCGTCGAAGAACAGCTGGCCCGTGTGGCAGGCGTGCCCGCCCTCGTAGCCGGCGTCGGTCCAGGTGCCGTCCACATGGACCTTCACGTGGATGTGCACGCAGCGGCCCTGGTACCAGCCGGGGAAGACGGTACGGAAGCTGACGTAGCCGTGCCGGTCCGTGCGCCAGGTGCCGCGCAGGTAGCGCTTGTCGTCGGTCGGCTCCTGATGTCCGCCGCCACCGCCGGGCGGGGGACCGGTGGGGACGTCGGTCGGGGTGGCCGTGGGGGAGTCCGTGGCGGTGGGGGTGTCGGTCGGGGTGCCCGAGGGCGGGGGGCCGGTCGGGGCCGGGCCTCCGCCGCCGCTGCCCATCGCCTCGTAACCGGAGTAGATGCCCGACGCGTTGCAGTGCCAGATGTCCACGGCCGCGTTCCGGACCGGCCGGCAGGTCTCCGCGTCGATCACCTTGAGACGGAGGTGAAGCGGTATGCCCTCCTGGTCCTCCGTGACGTTCTGGCGGATCTTGTCGGCGTCGATGTAGTACGGGCCCTCGACCAGCTCGGAGGTCAGCGTGTAGCAGGCGTCCTCACCGGAGGTACTCGCGGTGTTGTCGTCCGCGGCCGCACTCGCCGCGAAGGCACCGCCGACCCCCACCGCGGCCACGGCCACACCACCGGCCGCCAGGACCGTACGGCGGGCCAACTCCCGTCTTTCTTCAGGCGTCTGAGTGTCTGTCATGGCGATGGACGCTAGGCGTGAGGCACCTGGCAGGAACATCGGAAAGAGCTGTGAATCCGGGTGCGCAAGCGAAAGGGCTCGAAACCGACGGTCGGTTTCGAGCCCCTGTCACCTGGGCCGGACTACTTGGGCTGCGGCTTCCGCACCGTCAGGTGCAGCTCCTTCAGCCGCGCCTCCTCCAGCTCCGTCGGCGCGCCCATCATCAGGTCCTGGGCGTTGCCGTTGAGCGGGAAGGCGATGGTCTCGCGGATGTTGGGCTCGTCGGCCAGCAGCATGACGATGCGGTCGACGCCGGGGGCGATACCGCCGTGCGGCGGGGCGCCGAAGCGGAAGGCGCGCAGCATGCCGGCGAACTTGTCCTCGACGGTCTCGCGGTCGTAGCCCGCGATCTCGAAGGCCTTCAGCATGATCTCCGGCTCATGGTTCCGGATCGCGCCGGAGGACAGCTCGACGCCGTTGCAGACGATGTCGTACTGCCAGCCCAGGATGTCCAGCGGGTCCTGGGTCTCCAGGGCCTCCAGGCCGCCCTGCGGCATGGAGAACGGGTTGTGCGAGAAGTCGATCGCGCCGGTGTCCTCGTCCTTCTCGTACATCGGGAAGTCGACGATCCAGCAGAACCGGAAGACGCCCTCCTCGAAGTGCCCGGCACGCTTGGCGGCCTCGACGCGCACCGCGCCCATGATCTTCGAGACCTCGTCGAACTCGCCCGCGCCGAAGAACACGGCGTGACCGGCGGCGAGCTGGAGCCGCTTGGTCAGCTCGGCGACGTTCTCCTCGGTGAGGAACTTCGCGATCGGGCCGGTGAGGGAGCCGTCCTCGGCGACGCGGACCCAGGCCAGGCCCTTGGCGCCCAGCGAGACGGCGAAGTCACCGAGCTGGTCGAAGAACTTGCGCGGCTGGTCCTGGACCGCCGGCACCGGCAGCGCACGCACGTGCTTGCCCGCGAACGCCTTGAACTCCGAGCCCTCGAAGACGTCGGTGATGTCGACGAGTTCCAGCTGGGCCCGCAGGTCCGGCTTGTCGGAGCCGTACTTCAGCATCGCCTCGCGGAACGGGATCCGCGGGAACGGCGAGGTGACATGACGGCCGCCGCCGAACTCCTCGAACAGCTCGGTCATCAGCTGCTCGATCGGGCGGAAGACGTCCTCCTGCTCCACGAAGCTCATCTCGACGTCGAGCTGGTAGAACTCGCCCGGCGAACGGTCCGCGCGCGCGTCCTCGTCACGGAAGCAGGGCGCGATCTGGAAGTAGCGGTCGAAGCCGGAGATCATCAGCAGCTGCTTGAACTGCTGCGGCGCCTGCGGAAGGGCGTAGAACTTGCCCGGGTTCAGCCGGGACGGCACGACGAAGTCGCGGGCGCCCTCGGGGGAGGTGGCGGAGAGGATCGGCGTCGCCATCTCGTTGAAGCCAAGCGCCGTCATCTTGTGACGGATGGCCGAGATGACCGCCGTACGCAGCATGATGTTCTTGTGCATGCGCTCGCGGCGCAGGTCCAGGAAGCGGTACTCCAGGCGCCGCTCCTCGTTGACCCCGTCCTCGGTGTTGATCGTGAAGGGGAGCTGGGCGGCGGCGCCGAGCAGCTCGACCTCGCCGACCTCGACCTCGATCTCGCCGGTCGGCAGGTCGGGGTTCACGTTCTCGGTTCCACGTGAAACAACCGTGCCGTCCACCCGGACCGTCGACTCCTTGGAGACCTTGTCCAGGGCCTCGTAGGCGGGGGTGCCCGGGCGGGCGACCAGCTGCGTGATGCCGTAGTGGTCGCGCAGATCGATGAAGAGGATGCCGCCCAGGTCGCGCCGATTGTGCAGCCAGCCGCTCAGCCGGACGTCGGTGCCGACGTCAGAGGCGCGGAGCTCGCCGCAGGTGTGGGACCTGTACCGATGCATCGTCGTTCATCGTCCTTCGTGGTGGGGTCTTGTCTGCCGGGTTGCCGCCCCCGGCGCGAACGGGCACACGGCCCGGACCTCCCAAGGGTACCGGCCGCCCCAAGGTCGCCTCTCCACCCTTTACAGTGACCGGAGCCGGTCGTACCGGCGTGACCGACGGCACTCTTCGACCGTTCGGTGGCATTCCTCGATCACCTCTCCATAAAGTGGGGCAATGCGCACTGGCGAGCCCCTGCCGTCCGTGGGGGAAGTTCTGGAAGCCCTCGCGACCGGCCTGTGGCACTGGGACACCGCCACCGAGCTGGTCACGGTCGACGCCGAGGCCGCACGGCTACTCGGGTTGCCCGAGGCCCGGCAGACCACCCTCACGGAGGCCCAGGCACGCTCCCGCCTGCACCCGGTCGACTGGAACGAGATCATCGGCGTCGTCGGCCTCGCCGTCGCCGAGGACACCCTCGCCGAGGTGCGGATCCGGATCATGGACGAGCACGGCCGGGTGATCCGGGTCGTCCGCTCCCGCTCCAAGCCGACCTTCGACCGCGAGAAGCGGTCCTTCCAGCTGATCGGCACCCTCCAGGAGGTCACCGAGCCGACCCCGGGCACCCCGGCCGGCCGCAGCGCCGTCACCGGCGACTGGCGGCGCTCCCGGGAGGCGTTCCTGCTGGACGCGGGCCGGGCGCTGGCCGAGGCGCGGTCGACCGAGGAGGTGCTGCGGGTCGCCTCCGGCCTGTCGATGCCGGGCTTCACCCCGGACGGCCTCGCGGTCTTCGGCGTGGAGGGCGACCGCGTGACGATCACCGGCCTGCACGGCTACCAGCCCGGCGACGGCGACCCCTTCTCCGCGATGCCCCTGGACACGGACTACCCGGCCGCCGAGGTCATCCGCACCGGCCGCGCCGTCTACCTCTCCACGCCCCACGACTACAAGACCCGCTACCCGGTCATGTGGCAGCTGGTCGAGAGCCTCGGCCGCGAGTCCTGGGCCTTCCTCCCACTGATCGTCGCCGGCCGCACGATGGGCGCCTGGATGGCGTCCTTCGCCTACCCGGTCGCCTTCACCCCGGACGAGCGCTCGGTCCTCACCACCGTCGCCCGTATGCTCGCCCAGGCCCTCACCCGCGCCGGCGCCGCCGAGACCGAGCGTGCACTCACCGACGGCCTCCAGCGCTCCATGCTGCCGACGCTCGGCCCCGAGATACCGGGCATGAAGGTCGCCGCGCGTTACGTCCCCACCGGCGGCGGCCTCCAGGTCGGCGGCGACTGGTACGACATGATCCCGCTGCCCACCGGCCGGATAGCCCTGGTCATCGGCGACGTCCAGGGCCATGACGTGCGGGCGGCGGGCCTGATGGGCCAGCTCCGTATCGCCCTGCGCGCCTACGCCTCCGAGGGGCACCGCCCCGACGCGGTCCTCTCCCGCGCCTCCCGCTTCCTGCACGGCATGACGGAAGCCGACCCCGAGTCCCCGGACCTGCGCTTCGCGACCTGCCTGTACGTCGAGGCCGACCCCACGACCGGTGTGCTGGACATCGCCCGCGCCGGCCACCCGGACCCGGCGATCCGCATGGCCGACGGCACCGTGCTGTCCCGCCCCACGGCCGGCGGCCTCCCCCTCGGTATCGACCCGGACGCCGACTACCCCACCACCCGCATCACCCTCGAACCCGGCGAGACGATGCTGATCTGCACCGACGGCCTCATCGAGACCGGCGGCCACGACCTGGACAGCGGCTGGCAGCGCCTCCGTACGATCCTGGAGGACCACAAGGGCGACCTCGAAGAGCTGGCCGACGCCCTGGTCCAGGGCGTCCACGGCCCGTCCTCCCACCACACCACGGGCCCCCTCGCCGACCGCCGCGAGGACGACATAGCGGTCCTGCTGCTGTGCCGCCTGGGAGAGGGCTGCGGCTGCGGGGACGTCCTCACCGAACCCCCCGCGGTCCGCCGCACCATGCTCTCGGTGGCCCAGGCCGAACCGGAACGGGTGGCGGTCGCCCGCCAACAACTCCGCGAACTCCTGCACGACTGGGACTCCCAGGACCAGATCGACTCGGCGGTGCTGCTGCTCTCCGAGTTGCTCACGAACGTGCTGGTCCACACCGACGCGGACGCGGTGCTCCTTGCCGAGGTCCGGGGCGAGATCGGCGACCGCCGTATGCGCGTCGAGGTCACCGACACCAGCGACGACCTCCCCCACAAACGCCGCCCCGGCGAACTGGCCTCCTCCGGCCGGGGGTTGGTCCTCATCGAACTCCTCGCCCAGTCCTGGGGCGTCGACCCACGGGGCGAGGGCAAGAGCATCTGGTTCGAGCTCTACGAGTCCGAAGGCGCCGACGCCTGGTAACGCCCCCGCAGTTCATGCAGCACACCGAAGACGGCGGCGGTGAGCGGCACGGCGAGCAGCATCCCGAGAACCCCCGCCACCGAAGCCCCCGCCGTGATGGCCACCATCACCACCGCCGGATGCATCTGCACGGTCCGGCTCTGGATCATGGGCTGGAGCACATGGCCCTCCAGCACCTGCACCGCCAGCACGACCCCGAGCACCCACAGCGCGATGACGAACCCCCGGTCGGCGAGGGCGACCAGCACGGCCACCGCTCCGGAGACGAAGGCGCCGAGATAGGGGATGAACGCCCCGACGAAGACGAGCGCCCCGAGGCCGACGGCACCGGGAACGTCGAGCACGAGCAGCCCCACGGTGATGCACACGGCATCGATGAGGGCGATGATCGTGGTCCCCCGCATAAACCCCTCCACCGCCTCGAAGGCCCTGCGCGCCATGGCCTCGACGGTGTCGGCGGAGCCGCGGGGAGCGAGGGCGCGCAGGGCGTCGGCGGCGAGATGCGCATCCCGCAGAAAGAAGAAGACGAGGAGCAGGGCAAGCAGGGCCATGGCGATGCTCTCTCCTACGACGCTCACCCCACTGATGACATTGGAGGCGGCCGTTCCCCCGAACTTGGCGAGCAGCTCCTTGGCATGGGCGGCCAGGTCGTCGAGTGACGTCCCCGCGGCCCCGAAGTGATCGGCGACGCCCTGAGCCGCGTCCTTGAGCGAGGCGAGGATCTCGTCGCCGGTGTCGATGAGGGCGGCCACGACGATGTACACCGCGCCACCGACGACGGCCACGACTGCCACGCAGGTGAGGACGGCGGCGACGGACCGATTGACCTTGGCCCGGACGAGCCGCCGGTGAAGGGGGCCGAGGAGAGCGGTGCCGAGGAGTGCGAGGAGCACGGGGGTGACGGCGGTCCGGAACTCGGAGCAGAGGCGGACTCCGATGTAGACGACCCCGGCCACGAGGAGGATGACGGCGCACCAGGCGGCCAGGCGGCGGACGGGGTCGGGGAGCGGCAGTTGAGGCGCGGACACCCTCTCATCTGGCCATATGCCAGGTCCGGTGTCGCGCAGGACCATCCGAACGAGTCGCTTCGCCGCCACTTGGCGTCAGCAGTGACGAACAACCCCGGCCGGGTGCTGCCAGCACCCGGCCGGGGTCTCGCCACAGGATCGAACGGACCGATCTCCAAGTGGCTACAGTCCGCCCTCGGACATCCCGTGCACCGCCGGGATCGTCCCCAGCCTGCCCTTCTGGAAGTCCTCGAACGCCTGCTGCAGTTCCTCCCGCGTGTTCATCACGAACGGGCCGTAGTGCGCCATCGGCTCACGGATCGGCTGTCCGCCCAGGATGACGACCTCCAGATCCGGCGTGTGGGAGTCCTGTTTCTCGTCCGCGCGGACGGTCAGGGAACCCCCGGCGCCGAAGACCGCCGTCTGGCCCAGGTGGACGGGACGGCGTTCCGCGCCGACCGAGCCCTGCCCCGCCAGGACGTACGCCAGACCGTTGAAGTCCTCCCGCCAGGGGAGGGTGATCTCGGCGCCCGGCGCGAGCGTCGCGTGGATCATCGTGATCGGGGTGTGCGTGATACCGGGGCCCTGGTGACCGTCCAGCTCACCGGCGATGACGCGGAGAAGTGCGCCGCCGTCCGGGGTCGTCAGCAGCTGGACGTTGCCGCCGCGGATGTCCTGGTAGCGCGGCGCCATCATCTTGTCCCTGGCCGGGAGGTTCACCCACAGCTGCAGCCCGTGGAAGAGACCGCCGGACATGACCAGCGACTCCGGCGGGGCCTCGATGTGGAGGAGGCCGGAGCCGGCGGTCATCCACTGGGTGTCCCCGTTGGTGATCGTGCCGCCGCCGCCCTGGCTGTCCTGGTGGTCGAAGATGCCGTCGATGATGTACGTGACGGTCTCGAAGCCGCGGTGCGGATGCCAGGGAGTCCCCTTCGGCTCTCCCGGCGCGTAATCCACCTCGCCCATCTGATCCATCATGATGAACGGGTCGAGGTACTTGTAGTTGATCCCGGCGAACGCACGGCGCACCGGGAAGCCCTCGCCCTCGAAACCGCTCGGCGCGGTCGTGACGGCGAGTACGGGACGTGCCACGGCCTCGGCCGGCGCGGTCACGCGCGGCAGGCTCAGCGGGTTCTCGACGGTCACAGCGGGCATGTCGGTACCTCCTTGTGCGGCCAGTTTAGTTGAGCATTGAACTTTCTGCTACCCCACAACAGAAGGAGCCCGGAGGGCATTCCCTCCGGGCTCCCGGCAACGGCACCGCGTCAGCCGTACATTCTGCGCATCGCGAACTCGACCATCTGTTCGACAGCCTTCGCGTCGAAGACCATCCGGTGCTCGCCCTCCATGTCCAGGACGAAGCCGTAGCCGGTCGGGAGGAGATCGATGACCTCGGCCCCCGTGATCACGAAGTACTTGGACTCCTTGCCCGCGTACCGGCGCAGCTCCTTGAGGGAGGTGAACATCGGGATCACGGGTTGCTGCGTGTTGTGGAGGGCGAGGAAGCCCGGGTTGTCGCCTCGCGGGCAGTAGACCTTCGACGTGGCGAAGACCTGCTGGAAGTCCTCCGCCGACATCTGCCCGGTGGTGAAGGCGCGCACCGCGTCCGCGAGGGAGGGCGGGGACGGCTCGGGGTACAGCGGCGGCTGCTGGCCGTACCCGCCGGGCATCTGCTGCTGCGGCGGGACGTTGCCGTACTGCTGCTGGGCGCCCACGTTCTGGTCGTAGCCGTACATGCCCGAAAGGGTACCGATACACGAGCGAGGGGTCTGTCACAGATGCCGGATCGGGGTTGCTTCTTATTACCCGCGGGTAGCATCATTCGTAGCTACTTGTTGGTACGTGAACGAACTGGAACCAGCGCGAGGATCTACGACCAGTGCCTCGCCGATATCTCTCAACGGAGCCGTCGCCATGGGGCACTACAAGTCGAATCTCCGCGACATCGAGTTCAACCTGTTCGAAGTCCTCGGGCGGGACAAGGTGTACGGCGCCGGTCCGTTCGAGGAGATGGACACCGAGACCGCGAAGAGCATCCTCGAGGAGCTGACGCGTCTCGCGGAGAACGAGCTGGCGGAGTCCTTCGCGGACGCCGACCGCAACCCGCCGGTCTTCGACCCGGAGACGAACACCGCCCCGGTGCCCGCGTCCTTCAAGAAGAGTTACAAGGCCTTCATGGAGTCCGAGTACTGGCGGCTGGGGCTGCCCGAGGAGATCGGTGGTACGACCTCTCCGCGCTCTCTGATCTGGTCCTACGCGGAGCTGCTGCTCGGCTCGAACCCGGCCGTGTGGATGTACGCCTCCGGCCCGGCGTTCGCCGGCATCCTCTACGACGAGGGCAACGACGTACAGAAGCACATCGCGAAGATCGCCGTGGAGAAGACCTGGGGGTCGACCATGGTGCTCACCGAGCCCGACGCCGGTTCGGACGTGGGTGCCGGCCGCACCAAGGCGATCCAGCAGGAGGACGGCTCCTGGCACATCGAGGGCGTGAAGCGGTTCATCACGTCCGGTGAGCACGACATGGAGGAGAACATCCTTCACTACGTGCTGGCGCGGCCGGAGGGTGCCGGTCCGGGCACCAAGGGGCTGTCGCTCTTCCTCGTACCGAAGTACCTCTTCGACTTCGAGACCGGTGAGCTGGGCGAGCGCAACGGCGTCTACGCCACCAACGTCGAGCACAAGATGGGCCTCAAGGCCTCCAACACCTGCGAGATGACCTTCGGCGACCAGCACCCCGCCAAGGGCTGGCTGATCGGCGACAAGCACGACGGCATCCGGCAGATGTTCCGGATCATCGAGTTCGCGCGGATGATGGTCGGCACCAAGGCGATCTCGACGCTGTCCACCGGCTATCTCAACGCTCTCGAGTACGCCAAGGAGCGCGTCCAGGGCACCGACCTGGCGAACTTCATGGACAAGACCGCGCCCAAGGTCACCATCACGCACCACCCGGACGTGCGCCGCTCGCTGATGACGCAGAAGGCGTACGCGGAGGGCATGCGCGCGCTGGTGCTGTACACGGCCTCCCTCCAGGACGAGATCCAGGTCAAGGAGGCCGCCGGCGAGGACATCGCCGCGCTGGAAGCGCTCAACGACCTGCTCCTGCCGATCGTGAAGGGCTACGGCTCCGAGAAGGGCTACGAGCAGCTCGCCCAGTCGCTGCAGACCTTCGGCGGCTCCGGCTTCCTGCAGGAGTACCCGATCGAGCAGTACATCCGCGACGCCAAGATCGACACCCTGTACGAGGGCACGACCGCGATCCAGGGCCAGGACTTCTTCTTCCGGAAGATCGTCCGAAACCAGGGCGCGGCGCTGAACTCCCTCGCCGAGGACATCAAGAAGTTCCTGGCGCTGGGCACCGGCGGCGAGGAGCTGGCGGGTGCCCGCGAGCACCTCGCGAAGGCGGCCGTCGAGCTGGAGGCGATCGTCGGTCTGATGCTGACCGACCTCGCGGCCACCGAGCAGGACACCAAGAACATCTACAAGGTCGGCCTGAACACCACCCGCCTTCTGCTGGCCTCCGGTGACGTGGTCGTCGGCTACCTGCTGCTCAAGGGCGCCGCGGTCGCCGCCGAGAAGCTGGAGACGGCCTCGGCGAAGGACAAGGCGTTCTACACGGGCAAGATCGCGGCGGCGAAGTTCTTCGCGGCCAACGTCCTGCCGGGCGTCACCGGTGCGCGCAAGCTCGCCGCGAACGTCGAGCTGGACCTGATGGAGCTGGACGAGGCGGCGTTCTAGGCCTTCCGGTTCCGGGTTCCAGCTGGGCCGGTTCTGGGTAGCCAAAACTCCACATCGCCCTCACGAGGGCCTGCTCCCCGTACGCGGAGCGGGCCCTCGTACGTCGTTAAGGTGAACCCCATGAGCGAACCCCCCCGCTTCGACCGCGGCCACACCGACGACCTCATGTCCTTCCTCACGGCGAGCCCGTCGCCGTACCACGCGGTGGCGAGTGCCGCCGAGCGACTGGAGAAGGCAGGGTTCAGGCAGGTCGCGGAGACGGACGCCTGGGACGGGACGACCGGCGGCAGGTACGTGCTGCGCGGCGGCGCGATCGTGGCCTGGTACGTCCCCGAGGGCGCGGCGCCCCACACGCCGTTCCGTATCGTCGGCGCGCACACCGACTCCCCGAACCTGCGGGTCAAGCCGCTGCCGGACACCGGGGCGCACGGCTGGCGTCAGGTGGCCGTGGAGATCTACGGCGGACCCCTGCTGAACTCCTGGCTGGACCGGGACCTGGGGCTGGCCGGCCGGCTCACCCTGCGGGACGGCTCGACGCGGCTGGTGAACGTGGACCGGCCGCTGCTGCGCGTTCCCCAGCTCGCCATCCATCTGGACCGTTCGGTGTCGGCGGAGGGGCTCAAGCTCGACAAGCAGCGCCATCTGACGCCCGTCTGGGGTCTGGGCAACGAGGTGCGCGACGGTGACCTGATCGCCTTCCTGGAGGAGACGGCGGGGCTGGGCGCCGGCGAGGTGACCGGCTGGGACCTGATGACGCACTCCGTGGAGCCGCCGGCGTATCTGGGCCGGGACAAGGAGCTGCTCGCCGGGCCGCGCATGGACAACCTGCTGTCGGTGCATTCCGCGGTGGCCGCGCTGACGGCGGTCTCCGGCGGTGGCGACCTGCCCTGCATCCCCGTGCTCGCCGCTTTCGACCACGAGGAGAACGGCTCCCAGTCGGACACCGGTGCGGACGGGCCGCTGCTCGGGAGCGTGCTGGAGCGGTCGGTGTTCGCGCGCGGCGGATCGTTCGAGGACCGGGCGAGAGCCTTCGCGGGCACGGTGTGCCTGTCGTCGGACACGGGCCACGCGGTGCACCCCAACTACGCGGAGCGGCACGACCCGACGCACCACCCGCGCGCCAACGGCGGCCCCATCCTCAAGGTCAACGTCAACAACCGCTACGCCACGGACGGTTCGGGCCGCGCGGTGTTCGCCGCGGCCTGCGAGAAGGCGGACATCCCGTTCCAGTCCTTCGTCTCCAACAACTCCATGCCCTGCGGCACGACGATCGGCCCGATCACCGCGGCCCGGCACGGCATCCGGACCGTCGACATCGGCGTCGCGATCCTCTCCATGCACAGCGCCCGTGAGTTGTGCGGCGCCGACGACCCGCACATGCTGGCGAACGCGCTGGTGGCGTTCCTGGAGGGGTAGCTTCCGCAGGAGGGACAGGTTCCGTCAGTCGCCCTGTGGGTACCCGGAGTTGACCCGGCCGGCCGGAGTGGCCGGACGACCGGAACCGACAGGGAGGCGACGCGCATGGGCCTCGGCGGATGCATCATCCTCATCGCCGTGGGAGCCATTCTCACGTTCGCGACCGACTGGCACATGAACGGGGTCAACCTCGACCTCGTCGGCATCATTCTCATGATCGTCGGACTGATCGGCGTCAGCACGTTCAGCGGTATCGCCCGCCGCCGCCGGGTGGTCGTACCGCCGACGACGCCGGTCATCGACGAGGAGGTCCACCACCACCGGCGGGACGGTTACGGCGACGGCTACGGCGTCTGATCGTCCATGCCGGCCAGGACCAGGGGCAGGCGGTCCGTCCCCTCCGCCGTGAGGCGGACGGACACGCCCCGGTCCTGCTGGTGCACGTGGCAGGCCGGGTGTGCGTCACCCGGATCGTCGTCGCGTGTCCACTCCTTCGCCCGCGAGCGTCCAACCGGAGCGGTCTGCCACCCGCCTCTGACAACGGCCCCGGCCGCCCGTCCTGGGCCCGTCGTCCCCGAGGCCGTCGGGCCCGTCACCCCCGATGCCGTCGGTGCCGTCAGCCCTGGCGGATCACGTCCGTGCCGGGGCCGCCGGAGAGCGTGTCGCTGCCCGGGCCGCCGTACAGCTTGTCGTTCCCGCTGTTGCCGTACAGCTTGTCGTTGCCGCTGTTCCCGTACAGGACGTCGTTGCCCTTGCCGCCGTAGAGGGTGTCGTCGTACGTCCCGCCGGTGATCGTGTCGTTGCCGTCGTCGCCGGACAGGTACTGGGCGCCGGAGCCGCCGTGCAGCGTGTCGTTGCCCGCGCCGCCCTGCACGATGTTGTCGCCGCCGCTCGCGGTGATCGTGTCGTTGCCGGCCTCGCCCCAGGCCAGGCCCTCCGCGCCCACGGTGATGGTGTCGTTGCCCGTGCCGCCCGAGACGTAGGCGCCGTCGAGACGGCCCGAGTCGGTGGACTTGTCGTTGCCGGTGCCCAGGGAGATCTGGGCGTAGGTGTAGATCTGGTCGGTGTTGTTGGCGTAGGCGAGCGTGTCGTTGCCGTCGCCGAGGTCCGCGATCAGGCCGGGGTACGGGTCCTGGCTGTCCACGAAGGTGACCGTGCAGGAGACCTTGGTGTGGTCCGAGCTGCTGGGGTAGGCACAGTCGTGGCCCGCGGTGATCGGGACGACGTCGTCGACCAGGTAGGTGATGCCCGTCTTGTCGGCGGTGAGCGACGCGGTGACGGTGGCCTTGTTGGTCTGGCCGGCGGCGGCCTTGTAGGTGAGCTGCCAGTCGTACTGGTTGACCGACGCGCCGGCCGACGACGTCGCCGCTCCGGCGGTTCCGGCCAGGGTGAGCGGGACGGCGAGGGCCGTACCGAGGACGAGCGTCACCGCTGAGACGGTACGTATCACCCGGCGGCGGACGGGACGAGAGAGCATGGTGGGACCTCCGAGAGGACTGTGCGGCGCTGTGCGCCCTGTGCATGATCCGACTCGGGGGTCGTCTGTTTGGTTGGTCAACTTTGTTGCACGCGCGCGAAGTTCACCTGCGGGACACCTCGTCGCCCGGTGGTGTGCGGGGGACGGTCAGGTGAGAGCGTGGCCGGCGGTCGCGTCCACATGGTCCGGCACCTCGTCGTGCCGGTCGCCCACCGAGAAGGTGCCGGTGGGTTCGAAGACCAGGATCTCGGCGGGCACCGGCGCACAGGGCTTGTGTTCGGTACCGCGCGGGACGGTGAACACCGAGCCCTTGGGGAGGACGACGGTGCGCTCGCCGGCCGGCTCCCTGAGGGAGATGTGCAGTTCGCCGTCGAGGACCAGGAAGAACTCGTCGGTGTGGTCGTGGACGTGCCAGACGTGCTCGCCCTCGACCTTCGCGACGCGTACGTCGTAGTCGTTGACGGTGGTGACGATGCGGGGGCTCCAGCGGTCGGTGAAGGACGCGAGGGCGGCGGAGAGGGAGACGGGTTCGCTCTGTGTGCTGGTCATGGGCTCATCGTCGGGGTGCCCGGGCCGGCGTACGAGTGCTAGGAATCGCACATGGCGCAAGAATCCTCTCAACCTCCTCCGCCCTCGCAGCCCTCTCGTCCCCGCCGGCCGCACCGGGTCGCGGTCGTCGTCGACGAGGGCACGAACCCCTTCGAAGTAGGCGTCGCCACCGAGCTGTTCGGGCTGCCGCGGCCCGAACTCGGGCTGTCGGGGCCGCTGTACGAGGTGACGTTGTGCGCGCCCGCGCGTGAGGTGCGCATGAACCACGGCTTCTTCACCCTGACCGGAGTGCCGGGTCTGGAGGCGGCGGACGACGCGGACACCCTCGTGGTGCCGGGCCGGCCCGACAACGTCGTCCCGCGCGCGGCGGCCGTCCTGGACGCGATCCGCCGTACGCACGCGCGTGGCGCGCGGGTGATGAGCCTGTGCACGGGAAGCTTCGCGCTCGCCGAGGCCGGGCTGCTGGACGGGCGGCGGGCCACCACCCACTGGATGTGGGCCGACCGCTTCCGGGCCCTGCATCCTGCGGTCCTGCTCGACCCGGACGTGCTGTTCGTCGACGAGGGCGACATCCTCACCGCCTCGGGCAGCGCCGCCGCCCTCGACCTGGGGCTGCACATCTGGCGGCTCGACCACGGCGCCGAGCTCGCCAACGCGGTCGCCCGGCGCCTGGTCTTCGCCGCGCACCGGGACGGCGGGCAGCGGCAGTTCGTGGAGCGGCCGGTGCCGGACGTGCCGGACGAGTCGCTCGGGCCGCTGCTGGCGTGGGCGCAGGAGCGGCTGGGGGAGCCGCTGACGGTGGCCGGGCTCGCCGCCCGCGCGGCCGTCTCCCCCGCCACACTGCACCGGCGCTTCCGGGCACAGCTGGGGACGACCCCGCTGGCCTGGCTGACGGGGGAGCGGGTGGCGCTGGCGTGCCGGCTCATCGAGCGGGGGGAGGAGCGGCTGGACGTGGTGGCGGCACGGAGCGGCCTGGGGACCGCGGCCAACCTGCGCGCGCGGGTGCGGGAGCGCACCGGACTCAGCCCGTCGGCCTACCGGCGGCGTTTCGGACCGGCCGCCGGGGAACCGGTGTGGGTATGAGATTCCTCGTACGCGACCGGCTCCTCGGCATCGGTGACGACTACTGGATCGAGGACGAGCACGGCTCCAAGGTGTTCCTCGTCGACGGCAAGGCCATGCGGCTGCGGGACACCTTCGAGCTCAAGGACACACGCGGGAGTGTCCTGATCGACATCCACCAGAAGATGTTCGCCCTGCGCGACACGATGGTGATCGAGCGGGACGGGAATACCCTCGCCACCATCAAGCGCAAACGACTGTCCCTGCTCCGCAACCACTACCGGGTGTCCCTGGTCGACGGCACCGAACTCGACGTCAGCGGCAAGATCCTCGACCGCGAGTTCGCCGTCGAGTACGACGGTGAGCTGCTGGCCGTCATCTCGCGCCGCTGGCTGCACGTCCGGGAGACGTACGGCGTCGACGTGGTCCGCGAGGACGCGGACCCGGCGCTGCTGATCGCGGTGGCGGTGTGCGTGATCCACCTGGCGGAGAAGGAGCGGGAGGACGACTGAGCGTCCGAGAGCCGACTACGCCCGGCGCGGGGGCTCCAGGCCGAGCAGGCGGTCCTTCAGTGCCGGGAACTGCTCGCGCGTCGTCGCGACCTTCGCCGGGTCGAGGTCCACGGTGAGGATCTCCTCGTCCGACCCCGCCTCCGCCAGCACCTCGCCCCACGGATCCACCACGATCGAGTGACCCGCCTGTGGAACCCCCGCATGTGTCCCGGCCGTTCCACAGGCAAGCACGAACGCCTGGTTCTCGACCGCCCGCGCCTGGGCCAGCAGCGTCCAGTGCGCCCGGCGGCGCTCCGGCCAGCCCGCCGGGATGACCAGGGTCTCGGCGCCGGCGTCGACGAGACCGCGGAAGAGTTCGGGGAAGCGGAGGTCGTAGCAGGTCGCCAGGCCGAGGGTCGTCTGCGGCAGACGAACCGTCACCAGTTCCTCGCCCGCGCCCATCAGCACGGCCTCGCCCTTGTCGAAGCCGAAGCGGTGGATCTTGCGGTAGGCGGCGGCCAGGTCGCCGGAGGGGGAGAAGACGAGGGAGGTGTTGTAGAGCGGACCTTCCGGGTCCCGCTCGGGAATGGACCCCGCGTGCAGCCACACGCCCGCGTCACTCGCCGCCTTGGCCATCGCCTCGTACGTCGGCCCGTCCAGCGGCTCGGCCTCGTCGGCGAACCCCTCGTAGGCGAACGCACCCGTGGTCCACAGCTCCGGCAGCACCACGAGATCGGCGCCCGCCTGCTCCCTTACCAGAGAAGCAACCCGGCCCCGACGCGATCCGACCGATTCGCCCGCTTCTACGGCGATCTGGATGAGAGAGGCGCGCATACTACCGCCGTCCTGGCATTCGAGCCGTTGATACGGGCCTACGATCGTCACACGAAAGCACTGCCGGGGTGCCTCACAGCAGCGTAACTTAGCGTCTCAAGACACCCGCCGAGTGCAGCCACCTCCCGCTGGCAACGCCGCCACCACCTGCCCGTGTACCGACCGCCGAGGGGTCCCGTTCCGTGAGTCTGCATCCCACCCTCCAGCCCTACGCCGACGCCTGGACCCACTCCATCGAAGCGATATCCGAGCTGGTGGGGCCGCTTGTGGAGGGAGAGTGGAATCGGCGGACGCCGTGCCCGGGCTGGTCGGTCCGAGACGTGGTCTCCCATGTCATCGGACTGGACTGCGAGATGCTCGGCGACCCGCGGCCCATCCACACTCTCCCCCGCGACCTCTTCCACGTCACCAACGACTACCAGCGCTACATGGAGATGCAGGTCGACGTCCGCCGCCACCACACGGCACCGGAGATGACCTCCGAGCTGGAGTACGTGATCATCCGCCGCAACCGCCAGCTGCGGAACGAGTCGCGCGACCCGGGCACCAAGGTGCGCGCTCCGCTCGGCAGCGAGCTCACGCTCGAGGAGTCCATGCGTCGGCACGCCTTCGACGTCTGGGTGCACGAGCAGGACCTGCGCGCCGCCCTCGGCCGCCCCGGCGACCTCGACTCCCCCGGCGCGCACATCGCCCGTGACGTGCTCCTCGCCGCGCTCCCCGAGGTGGTCGCCGAGAAGGCGGACGCGCCCCGGAGTTCGGCGATCGTCTTCGACGTGCACGGCCCGATCGAGTTCCTGCGCACCATCCGCGTCGACATCCAGGGCCGCGGCACCCTGGAGACGGCCCCCGCCCTGGGCCCCGCCGCCACCTTCACCCTCGACTGGGAGACCTACGTCCGCCTGGCCTGCGGCCGGGTGACGCCGGAGGCGGTGGCGGACCGGGTCAAGGCCGAGGGCGACCAGGAGCTGACGGCGGCGATCCTGCGGAACTTCGCGGTGACGGCGTAGCCGCGAGCCGGGGGCTCAGTGGTCCTCGGTGATCGTGGTGGCGACGCCGTCGGTGATCCGGACCTCGGCGTCCAGGCCCTTCTTCACGGCGGCCTCCAGCTGGTCCAGGGTGCAGCGCGTGGTGCCGGACGACGCCGAGTCACCGCAGATGGTGCCCGCGCCGTACACCTTGGTGTCGTCGGCGACGTAGAACGCCTGCTCGAAGCCCTTCTGGTCGGAGACCGTGTACTTGCCCGGTGCGAGGTAGGAGACGTTGCCGAACCAGGTGCCGTTGACGCCCTTCTTGCCGGTGCCGGTCGCGGCGTCGCGGCGCTCGCGTACGACAGTGGCGACGCCCTTGCTCATCGTCACGTCGGCGGTGACGGCGGCCTTCCTGGTCGCCGTCTCCAGCTCGTCCAGGGTGCAGCGCGCGCTGCCGCAGATGGTGCCGGCGCCGTAGACCTGTGTGCCGTCGGCGACGAAGAAGGCCTGGTCGGTCTTTCCGGAGATGTGCACGATGTACTTGCCCGGGGCGACGTAGCTGACCGTGCCGCCGGCGAAGGTGCCGCTCACGCCCTGCTGGGAGCTCGACGCGTTCTGGGCGGCCGTACCGGAGCCCTGCTTGCTCGACGAACCGGACGTCTTCGACGTCTTGGCCACGGACGTGTGCTGGGAGCCGGCGCTGCCCGTGGAGCTGTCGCTGCCCGTGGAACCGCTGCTGTGCGTCGAGCCGTTCTGGCACGCCGTCATCACCAGCCCGGCCGTGATCGCTGCGGTGACGACGGCGGCCTTGCGGAAGTGGCGGTTCATCGCGGGGTTCCCTTCGGAAGCGGGTAGTTCGTTCGAACGCGGTCGGTGCGTTCGACGACTATGAGGTTCCGAGAACCCCTCGGGTCACGCCCGTCCTCGCTTCACGACATCCCTGTCACACGCCCATGACAGAGCAACATCCCCGCTGTGAACGCCCGTTGGGGTGAACCGCGCCCTCAGGCGGGCACATGCACCGTCTCCACCCGGCTGGCCACCAGCCGCTCCCGCTCCCGGCGGGCGACCCGCCCGCGCAGCCGCAGGATCTGGCTGACGCCCAGGGCCTGGAGCACGAAGACCGCGGAGAAGGCGACCGCGTAGTTGTCGCCGGTCGCGTCGAGCAGTACGCCGATCAGGAACAGCGTGGTCATCGAGGCGACGAAGCCGCCCATGTTGGTGATGCCGGACGCCGTGCCCTGACGCTCCGGCGGGTTGGCCGGGCGGGCGAAGTCGAAGCCGATCATGGAGGCCGGGCCGCAGGCGCCGAGGACCGCGCACAGCACGACCAGCAGCCACATCGGCGCGTGGTCGGCCGGGTAGGCCAGCGTCACCGCCCACATCAGGGCCGTCGCGCCGACCGTGCCCAGCGCCAGCGGCAGCCGGGCCGTGTGGTGCCGGGCGACGATCTGGCCGTAGACGAGACCGACCAGCATGTTCGACAGGACGACCAGGGTGAGCAGTTCGCCGGCCGTGGCGCGGGACAGGCCCTGGGCCTGGACCAGGAAGGGCAGGCCCCACAGGAGCAGGAAGACCATCGCCGGGAACTGGGTGGTGAAGTGCACCCACATCCCGAGCCGGGTGCCGGGCTCGCGCCAGGAGGCGGCGATCTGGCGTCGCACGTAGGCCGCGCCCTGGTGCGGCATCGGCTCCGGCTCATGGCCCGCGGGGTGGTCCTTGAGGAACAGCAGCATCAGGACGAGGACCACGACACCGGCGAACGCGCTGCCCGCGAAGGCCGCGGTCCAGCCGACGCCGTGCAGCAGTCGGGCGATGACGAGGGTCGAGACCAGGTTGCCCGCCATGCCGACCAGGCCCGCGAGCTGTGCGACCAGCGGGCCGCGCCGGGCCGGGAACCAGCGTGTGCCGAGCCGCAGCACGCTGATGAACGTCATCGCGTCGCCGCACCCCAGCAGGGCGCGGGAGGCGAGGGCGGTGCCGTACGAGGGGGAGAAGGCGAAGCCCAGCTGACCGGCCGTGAACAGCACCACGCCGATGGTCAGCACCTTCTTGGTGCCGAGCCGGTCCACCAGCAGACCGACCGGTATCTGCATACCGGCGTAGACCAGCAACTGCAGGATCGAGAAGGTCGACAGCGCCGAGGCGTTGACATGGAAGCGGTCGGCCGCGTCGAGGCCGGCCACACCGAGGGACGTACGGAAGATGACGGCGACGAAGTAGACCGAGACGCCCACGCCCCAGACGGCCATCGCGCGCCGGCCGCCCGGAGGGTCGCCCGGGAGGGTGGTGTGGGCGGACGACCTCATCGGACCTCACCCCGCGCGAGGTGCGAGAACCAGCTGACGTGCCGGTTGACCACCGCGACCGCCGCCTCCGCGTCCCCCGAACGCAGCGCCTGAAGGATCTCCTCGTGCTCGACGAGGGTCTTGGCGATCCGGTCGGGGTGGGAGTGCAGGACGGCGACGCCCATCCGCAGCTGCCGGTCGCGGAGTTGGTCGTAGAGGCGGGAGAGGATCTCGTTCCCCCCGCTGCGGACGATCTCGGCGTGGAAGCAGCGGTCGGTGACCGCGGCCCCGGCGAGGTCACCGGCGGCAGCCTGCTGCTTCTGCTTGGCCAGCAGCTCCTCCAGGCGCTCCACCAGGCCCGCGGGGGCCGGTACGGCCTTGCGGGCGGCGTGCTGCTCGACCAGCAGCCGGGTCTCGACGACGTCCGCGATCTCCTGCGCGGAGACGGGCAGGACCAGGGCGCCCTTCTTCGGGTAGAGCTTGATCAGCCCTTCGACCTCCAGCCGCAGCAGCGCCTCGCGCACCGGTGTGCGCGAGACCCCGACGGCCTCGGCGAGCTCACCCTCCGTCAGAAGGGTGCCGCCCTCGTAGCGGCGCTCCAGGACACCCTGCTTGACGTGGGTGTAGACGCGGTCGGCGGCGGGTGGTTGCTTGATGGTCAGGGTCCCCGGCGTGGTCATGGGAACAGCATAGATACAACACGTACGCATGAGGTCGCCGGTCCACCATCCGGACGGTCGGGCCCCCGCCTCAGTAACCGCACAACCATCTGTGCTAGTTACGTGTCACACGAGTGCGGCCCCGTTTTCTCTCACCTCACTCTTGCCTCCAACTCGGCCGCACCGCAGGGGCATTCGACGTAATCGGGGTATTTCAGTTGATTACCGCCATCACCGGCATCAAGGGCAGCCGCTTCCGCCGAGCCGCCGCGGTCACCGTGACCGCAGGCGCCGTGCTCGCGAGCGGCGCCCTGGCCGCCGCGCCCGCGCAGGCTGTCACCAAGCCTTCGATCGTGGCCCAGGGCGGCTACGTGATGAACAACGCGAACGGCAAGACGCTGTACACGAAGGCAGCGGACACCAAGCGCTCCACCGGCTCCACCACCAAGATCATGACCGCCAAGGTCGTGCTCGCGCAGTCGAACCTGAACCTGGACAAGAAGGTCACGATCCAGAAGGCGTACAGCGACTACGTCGTCGCCAACAACGCCTCCCAGGCGCACCTGATCGTCGGAGACAAGGTCACCGTCCGTCAGCTGCTGTACGGGCTGATGCTGCCGTCCGGCTGCGACGCCGCGTACGCGCTCGCCGACACGTACGGCAGCGGCTCGACGCGGGCCAAGCGCGTGGCCAACTTCATCGGCAAGATGAACACCGCCGCGAAGAACCTGGGTCTGACGAACACCAAGTTCGACTCGTTCGACGGCATCGGCAACGGCAACAACTACTCGACGCCGCGCGACCTGACGAAGATCGCCAGCAGCGCGATGAAGAACTCCACGTTCCGCACGGTCGTGAAGACCAAGTCGTACACGGCGAAGACCATCACCAAGACGGGCTCCACCCGCACGATGTCGCCGTGGACCAACACGAACGGCCTGCTGAGCAGCTACAGCGGCACCATCGGCGTGAAGACGGGCTCCGGCCCCGAGGCCAAGTACTGCCTCGTCTTCGCCGCCACCCGCAACGGCAAGACGGTCATCGGCACCGTCCTCGCCTCCACCTCCATCGCCCAGCGCGAGGCGGACGCGAAGAAGCTGCTGAACTACGGGTTCGCGACGATCGGCTGACGTCGGTCGGGGCAGTAGCCCGAAGGGGCGCGGAGCGGGAACCACGCTTCGCGCCCTTCTCGTCCCCCGCACCATGACCCTCTTCTCCCTGCGCCCGGCCACCGCCGCCGACCTGGAAGCCGTGACGGACATCCACACGGCGGCCAGGATCGCGTACTACGAGGCGGGCGGATGGTCGGACGAGGAACTGACCTCGCCCGAGGCACGCGTGGAACGGCATGCGGCCTGGCAACGGGCGATCGAGCGCGAGGACCGGACGGTGCTGTGCGCCGTGCGGGCCGGAGGCGAGGTGGCCGGGGTGCTGTCGATGGGCCCGACCCACGAGGACGACGTCGCCCCCTCGACGGCCGGCCGGCTGTACCAGATCCATGTCCGGCCGGGCAGTTGGGGCGAGGGCATCGGCAGCCTGCTGCACGAGGGTTTCGTGAACCTTCTGCGCGAACGCTCGCTGACCACCGGCGTACTCGAGGCTTGGGAACGCAACACCCGGGCCCGGGCCTTCTACGCCCGTCACGGCTGGCGCCCCGACGGCCACGGCCGCCCGGGCCCGTGCGAGGCCGACTACGTACGCCTGCGGCTGGACTTGAACCGAGCCTCTGGAGTCGCGGGGTGACCGAGCCCACGTACCTCACCGCGATCCGCGAGTCGTACGACGCCGTCGCCGACGCCTATGCCGAACAGGTCCCCAGGCCGGCGGAACTGGATCCGCTGTCGCGCGCGTTGCTGAGAATGTTCGCGGAGACCGTGCGCGACTCCGCACTCGGCCCGGTGGCCGACGTCGGTTGCGGACCGGGCTTCGTGACGGCATATCTGGCCGGACTGGGCGTCCCCGCCTTCGGCATCGACCTGTCACCGAGGATGGTCGAGCTGGCCCGCGAGTCCCACCCCGAACTGCCCTTCAGCGTGGGCTCGATGACCGCCTTGGACATCGAGGACGGCACCTTGGGCGGCATCCTGGCCTACTTCTCCACCCACCACACCCCACCGGACCAACTCCCGCTCATCTACGCCGAATTCGCCCGCACTCTCGCGCCCAACGGCTGCCTGCTCCTGTCCGGCCACGTGGGCACCGAGGCCCACCTCCGTCCGACCCAGGCCTACGGTGGCCGCCCGGTCTCCTACGAGTCCCATCTCCTGCCGCTGGAACGGCTCGTGGAGCTCCTGGAGGAGGCGGGCCTGGCGGTGACGGCTCGGGTGGCACAGGAGCCGGCGGGGGGTGCGGGGAAGCGGGGGTTCGGGACGGTGGTGGCGCGGCGGCCTGCCTCGGTCCGACTGAAGAGCGCTGCTACACGGGCGCACGCGCGTACACCTGAGGACGCCGTTTCGTAGCGGAGTCTGCGATCTCTTCCCTCGTGATCGTGAACTTCCTTGTGTGGGTTGGCATATTCGATTTTCCCCGCCCTAGCGTCCGGGGCGGAGGTGGTTCACATGATCGAACCCAGCAAGCACCAGCCTCATCCCGGGGCGCAGAAGGACGCGATCGACCTCGGCGACTTCGTGTACGCGGCTACGGGAGCCCGCGTACGACGGCTGACGATGTCGGACGGGGCGCATTGGTTTCCGGCGGTGGATGTGTGCAAGGAGTTGGGGCACACCAACCCGCAGAAGGCACTCTCCGACCATGTCCCAGAGGACCATCGAGAAACTCTTGAGACCCTAACTGGAGGTTACGGTCTCAGCATTCCCGCAGGTAGGGAGTGGCGTCGAGACCTGAACGTCATCTCTCTGCAAGGTCTAATCCTTCTGGTCAACGCTTGTACCAAACCCGCCTGTCTGCCCTTCAAACAGTGGGCCGCAGAAGTGATCGCGACCGTCCAGCGAGAGGGTTCCTACACTCTCGAAGAGGCCGAGGTACAGCCCGCCGACCCCGGTGCCCCCATCGCGTACGCCATGCCGGATCAGGTCGCCGAGGCCATCGTCCGGCTGGAGGAGCGCAATCTTCAGGCCGACGAGCGGTTCGCCACCACTCAGGACAGGATCCTGGCCCTGCAGGAACAGATGGTGGAGCTGCAACGTGCCACCCTCGCCGCCCAGCAGATGATGGCCCAGGCCATGGAGCGCATCGCCGACCGGTTGGACGCGTTGACCCTCCACCATCCGGCACCCGCTGCCGAGTTCCCCACCCGCCCCACCACGGAGACCGTCCTGGCCGACTGGCGGCGGCGTCTGTCCGTGACCGAGGACGTCTGGACGGTCGCCGTGGTCATCGCGCCCGTTCTCGTCGAAGAGGGCGAGCTCCGGCAGCCGCTGGAATCGATCGCTGCCCGAACGGGACTCTCCGTGCACCGGGTCAATGAGTGCCTGCGGCTGTTGCGCAAGCACGCCTGTATCCGCTCGCAGGGTGCGGCGGCGGACGGGGCGCCGGTGTACGTGCTCAACCGGGGCTGATCAGTCCACCGAATGACAGAAGGGGCGGCCGCAAGCTGAAGTTGCGGCCGTCCCTTCAGTGTTCAACCTATCGTGCCCGGACCGTCACGCCCAGCTGATCAGCCTCTTGGGCTGTTCCAGGATGGCCGCCACGTCGGCGAGGACCTTGGAGCCGAGTTCGCCGTCGACCAGGCGGTGGTCGAAGGAGAGGGCCAGGGTGGTGACCTGGCGCGGCTTCACCTTGCCCTTGTGGACCCACGGCTGGAGCTTGATCGCACCGACCGCGAGGATCGCGGACTCGCCGGGGTTGAGGATGGGCGTGCCGGTGTCGATGCCGAAGACGCCGACGTTGGTGATGGTGACGGTCCCGCCCTGCATCGCGGCGGGCGAGGTCTTGCCCTCGCGGGCCGTCGACACCAGCTCCCCCAGCGACTCGGCCAGTTGCGGCAGTGTCTTGGCGTCCGCGTCCTTGATGTTCGGGACGATCAGGCCGCGCGGGGTGGCCGCGGCGATGCCCAGGTTGACGTAGTGCTTGAGCACGATCTCCTGGGCCGCCTCGTCCCAGGACGCGTTGATGTCCGGGTTGCGGCGGATGGCGACCAGCAGCGCCTTGGCGATCAGGAGCAGCGGGTTCACCCGCAGGCCCGTGAACTCCTTGTCCTGCTTGAGCTCCTCGACCAGCTTCAGCGTGCGGGTCACGTCCACCGTCACGAACTCCGTGACGTGCGGCGCCGTGAACGCCGAGCCGATCATCGCCGCCGCCGTGGCCTTGCGGACACCCTTGATCGGGACACGGGTCTCGCGAGCCGTGTCGTACGAGGAGACGGGAGCCGGGGGCACGGAGACGGCCGGGGTCGGAGCTGCCGTGACCGGCTCCGCCGCGGGTGCAGGTGCGACCGCCGCGTGCACGTCCTCGCGCGTGATGATGCCGTCCGGGCCGGACGGGGTGATCGTCGCGAGGTCGACGCCGAGGTCCTTCGCCAGCTTACGCACGGGCGGTTTGGCGAGCGGGCGCTCCTTCGGGGCCTCGACCACCGGCCCATGGCCGTTCAGCTCCGTCTGGAGCGCCGTCGAGGCCTGGGAGACCACGACCTCGGGGCCCTTGCGGGGGCGGCGCTTGGTCGAGGAGGCGGCGACGCCGTAGCCGACGAGCACCGGCTGGCGGCCGGAGCCCGCGGGCTTCTTCTCCTCGACGGCGGTCGGCGCGACAGCCTCCGCCGAAGCCGCAGCCGGGGCCTGGACCGGAGCCGCGGTGCCGCCCGAGACGTCCACCGCGATGATCGGCGTGCCGACATCCACGGTGGTGCCCTCGGGGAAGTGCAGGTCGCGGACCACGCCGTCGTACGGGATGGGCAGTTCCACCGCCGCCTTGGCCGTCTCGACCTCGCACACCACCTGGCCGTCGGTGACCGTGTCGCCGGGCTGGACGTACCACTTGAGGATCTCGGCCTCGGTGAGCCCCTCACCCACGTCCGGCATCTTGAACTCGCGTACGGACGCTTCCGTCATCGTCGTCACGAACCCTCTCCTCAGTACGCCAGGGCGCGGTCGACTGCGTCGAGCACCCGGTCCAGGCCCGGCAGGTACTCCTCCTCCAGGCGGGCCGGCGGGTACGGCGCGTGGTAGCCGCCGACCCTTAGCACCGGTGCCTCCAGGTGGTAGAAGCAGCGCTCGGTGATCCGGGCGGCGATCTCCGCGCCCGAGCCGAAGAACACCGGCGCCTCGTGGACCACCACGAGCCGGCGGGTCTTCTCCACCGAGGCCTGGATCGAGTCGAAGTCCAGCGGCGAGATCGAGCGCAGGTCCAGGACCTCCAGGCTCTTGCCCTCCTCGGCCGCCGCGTCGGCGACCTCATGGCAGAGCTTCACCATCGGGCCGTAGGCGACCAGCGTCACATCGGTGCCCTCGCGGACGACCTGGGCCCTGTGCAGCGGGCCGGGGATCGCCTCGGGGTTGACCTCGGCCTTGTCCCAGTAGCGCCGCTTGGGCTCGAAGAAGATCACCGGGTCGTCGGACTGGATGGCCTGCTGCATCATCCAGTACGCGTCCGACGCGTTCGACGGCGACACCACCTTCAGGCCCGCCACATGCGCGAACAGCGACTCCGGGGACTCGGAGTGGTGCTCGACCGCGCCGATGCCGCCGCCGTACGGGATGCGCACGACGACCGGGAGCTTGACCTTGCCGAGCGAGCGCGCGTGCATCTTCGCGAGCTGGGTGACGATCTGGTCGTAGGCCGGGAAGACGAAGCCGTCGAACTGGATCTCCACGACCGGGCGGTAGCCGCGCAGCGCCAGGCCGATCGCCGTGCCGACGATGCCGGACTCGGCGAGCGGGGTGTCGATGACGCGGCTCTCGCCGAAGTCCTTCTGCAGACCGTCCGTCACGCGGAAGACGCCGCCGAGCTTGCCGACGTCCTCGCCCATGACGAGGACCTTGGGGTCGGAGTCCAGGGCGCGGCGCAGCGACTCGTTGATCGCCTTGGCCAGAGCCATCTTTTCGGCTGCCATGTCAGGCCCCCTCTCCGTCCGCGAACGACGCCTGGTAGGCGGCGAACTCGGCTCGCTCCTCGTCGACGAGCGCGTGCCCGTCCGCGTATGCGTTCTCGAAGATGGCGAAGTGGTCCGGGTCCGGCATGGCACGGACCGCCTCACGCACTCGTTTGCCCAACGCCTCGGACTCGGCCTCGAGTTCCGCGAAGAATCCCTCGTCCGCGTGGTTTGAGGCCTCGAGGTACCGGCGAAGGCGCAGGATCGGGTCCTTCGCCTCCCAGGCCAGCCGCTCGTCGTCGCCGCGGTAGCGGGACGGGTCGTCGGAGGTGGTGTGGGCGCCCATGCGGTAGGTGTAGGCCTCCACCAGCGTCGGTCCCTCGCCGTTGCGGGCGCGCTCCAGCGCCCACTTGGTGACGGCCAGGCAGGCCAGGACGTCATTGCCGTCGACGCGGACGCCCGGGAAGCCGTAGCCCTGTGCGCGCTGGTAGAGCGGGACGCGGGTCTGCTTCTCGGTCGGCTCGGAGATCGCCCACTGGTTGTTCTGGCAGAAGAAGACGACCGGGGCGTTGTAGACCGCGGAGAAGGTGAAGGACTCCGCGACGTCACCCTGGCTGCTCGCCCCGTCGCCGAAGTACGCGATCACCGCGCTGTCCGCGCCGTCCTTGGCGACGCCCATCGCGTAGCCGGTGGCGTGCAGCGTCTGGGAGCCGATGACGATCGTGTAGAGCTGGAAGTTGTTGCTGTTGGGGTCCCAGCCGCCGTTGTTCACGCCGCGGAACATGCCCAGCAGGTTGGTCGGGTCGACCCCGCGGCACCAGGCGACGCCGTGCTCGCGGTAGGTCGGGAAGACGTAGTCGTCCTCGCGGGTGGCCCGCCCGGAGCCGATCTGCGCGGCCTCCTGGCCGAGCAGCGAGGCCCACAGGCCCAGCTCGCCCTGGCGCTGCAGGGAGGTGGCCTCCGCGTCGAAGCGGCGGGTGAGCACCATGTCGCGGTAGAGCCCGCGAAGCTCATCGGGAGTGATGCCGGCGACGTACTTGTCGTACTCGGCGTTCTTGACGCGCTTGCCCTCCGGCGTCAACAGCTGAACGAGTTCGGGCTTGGTGCTCGGGGACTTCCTGGTCCCGGCGCTGCGTCGCGGCTTGCTCGCGGCAGTGCTCTCCACGGTCACGTGTGCTCCTCCGTCGGTCCGGCCCCCGGGGTTGCCGGGTAAACCAGTGCGGCTCACCTGTTTCCGACACCCGTGCACGGGGTGGGTGCCACTCGGCCGGAACAGGCGTGACAGGTGCCCCGGCGAGCGCCCTGCAAGAATCACGTTACCCAGTGCGCCACATTTCTGTGAAACCCCCTTTGACCTGCGATTTTGCTTGGATTTCCAAGTAAATCGAGAAGGGGTCGAAGGGGCGCTGGTCACAGCCTTGCAGGAGGCCGGAGCAACGGCACGTTATCCCGTCTACCCAGGTCACCGGAAGAGTTTCCGTGTTTCACTTACCGCGTGCACGAAGCGGGAAGAATCAGGGTATTTCTTCTCGACGATCACGTGGTGGTCCGGCGCGGGGTCCGTGAGGTGCTCTCGGTCGAGGACGACATCGAAGAGGTCGGCACATCCTTCGCCCGGCGCCTCGTGGTCGGCGTCGAGCCGCAGTTCGGGACCGTGCACTCCACCGACGGTGCCCTGGGACGCCACATCGCGCCCACCCTGTGACCGAAAGCGACTGACGACGACTGCCTGTGACAACGCCCAGCTCACAGGCCTGTCCCGTGCCCTAGCATCTGGCGCGTGCCGCGCTCCCCTGTACCACCCCAAGTGCCTCACGCGCCCCCGCTGGGCGCCCTGCTGCGCCAGTACGGCGCCGGTTCCGCGCTCTCCTGCGAGCCCGTCGAGCAGGGCCTGCTGAACCGCGGCTACCGCCTGTGCACGACCCGCGGCCGCTACTTCCTCAAGCACCACTTCGACCCCGAGACCGCCGACCCGGCCGCCATCGCCCGCCAGCACCGCGCCACCCAGCGCCTGGCCGACCTCGGCGTTCCCGTGGCGCCCCCGCTGCCCGCCCGGGACGGCCGCACCGTCGCCGTCGTCGGCGGCCACGCCTACGCCCTGCACCCCTGGATCGACGGCCGACACCGCCACGGCGGCCAGCTCGGCACCGGCCAGTGCGAGCGACTGGGGGCGCTCCTGGGCGTCGTACACGCGAGTCTGGAGGAGGTGATGTCGGCGCGGGCTCGGGGGCGTGCGGAGGCCCAAGGGACGGCGCGGGCCTGCGCAGAACCGCCCGGTGCCGTCGGCAGTGCCGATCCCGCCGACACCTTCGCCCTCATCGACGAACTGCTCGGCCACGTTCGCCGGCACCGCCCCGCCGACTCCTTCGACGAGCTGGCCCGCCACCGGCTTCTGGAGCGGCGGGCGCTGCTGGAGCGGCATGCCGACCGGCGGCCTCCCCGTGGTGGTTCGGTGGGCTGGGTGCACGGTGACTTCCACCCGTTCAACCTGCTCTACAGGGGCGACGCGCCCGCCGCGATCGTCGACTGGGACCGGCTCGGTCTGCGCCCGCGCGCGGAGGAGGCCGTACGCGCCGCCGCGATCTTCTTCGTACGGCCCGTCGGGGAGCTCGACCTGCCGAAGGTGCGGGCGTACGCGCGCGCGTACCGGCGCGCGGCCGGGGCCACGCCCTCCCAGCTGGAGGCGGCCGTGCACCGCGTGTGGTGGGAGCGGCTCAACGACTTCTGGATGCTGCGCTGGCACTACGAACGCGGCGACACCCGCGCGGACTGCCAGTTCCCGGCGGCCTCGGCGCTCGCCGTCTGGTGGACGCGGGGGTATGACACGGTGTGCGAGGCCTTCGCGGGGTGAGGCGGGAACCCGGAAGCGGCGTGCCCCGGGGACCCGGAAACAGCACGCGCGCGTAGAGGCGTTTTACGCCCCTGCGCGCGCGAGGAGTCGACCGGCCGGGTCCTGGGTCAGTTGCCGCCCACGATCCCGGTCGACACACCGCCGTCACTGCTCGCCCCCGGGTCCGTCGGGTCGTCCGACGGCGGGGCGGTCGTCGGGTCGTCCGACGGTGCGGCGGTCGTCGGGTTGCTCGTCGTCGGCTGGTTGGTCGGCTGGCTGCTCGCCGTCGGCGACTGTGTGTACGACGGCGTGGAGGACGGTGTGTAGTCCCCCGAGCCGGAGTTCGTCGAGGTGTCCGTCGACGTGTCCGTCGGCTCGTCCGTCGCCGTGTCGGTCGGCGACTCGGTGGCCGTGTCCTTGCTGGTCTGCGAGGTCGTCGGCGACTCCGAGGAGCCCGAACCGCTGCCTGAGCCGCCGTTGTGCTGCAACGCCAGAGCGACGCCCGCGGCGATGGCGATCACCGCGAGGACGGCCAGGATCCACAGCTTGCCGCGGCCGCTGCCGTGGTTGCCGTGGCCCTCGAACCCGCCGTCGTCCCCGCCGCCGTAGCCCTGGGGCAGGATCTGCTGCGGAATCTGCGTGGTGCCCGAGGCGGGGTCGGCCGGGTGGGGCATCACGGTCGTGCCGGCGAAGCCCCCGGCCGGGGTGTTGCGGCCCTCGTGCATGGCGACCGGGCCGGTGTTCCAGGTGCCGGTGTGGCCGCCCTGGTCGTAGAGCATCTGCAGCCCGTACTGGACCAGCCCGCGCATCTCCTCGGCGGTCTGGAAGCGGTCGTCGGGGTCCTTGGCGAGGGAGCGCATGACCAGGCCGTCGAGCTCCGGCGGGGCCTCGCCGTTCGAGATCTGCGACGGCGGGACCGGGATGTCCTGGACGTGCTGGTAGACCACCGAAAGGGGGGTCTCGCCGACGAACGGGGGCCTGAGCGCGAGGAGTTCGTACAGCAGGCAGCCCGTCGCGTACAGGTCGGAGCGGTGGTCGACGGCCTTGCCGAGCGCCTGCTCCGGGGAGAGGTACTGGGGCGTGCCCATGACCATGCCGGTCTGCGTCATCGTCGACTGCGCGCCGTGCAGGGCACGCGCGATGCCGAAGTCCATCACCTTCACCGCACCGGTGTGCGTGATGATGACGTTCGCCGGCTTGATGTCACGGTGCACGATGCCGTGCTGGTGCGAGTAGGCGAGCGCCTCCAGGACCCCGGAGACGATGATCAGGGCCTGCTCGGGGCCCGGCGCCTCGGCGTTGATCAGAAGGTCGCGGATGGTCCGCCCCTCGACGATCTCCATCACGATGTACGGGACGCTCTGGGCGCCCCCCGCGCCGTAGCCGCTGCCCGGCACCGTGTCCTCGCCGGAGTCGTACACGGCGACGATCGCGTGGTGGTTGAGGCCGGCCACCGACTGGGCCTCGCGGGTGAAGCGGGCCTTGGAGACCGGGTCCTCGGCGAGGTCGGCGCGCAGCAGCTTGACCGCGACGGTGCGCCCGAGGCGCACGTCCTCCGCGGCGAACACCTCCGCCATTCCGCCCCGGCCGAGTCTGCGGGTCAGCCGATATCGGCCGTCGCCGACCAGCCCGCCGTTACCCCACAGCTCCGGCGCATCTGACATACCGCCGCCAGTCGCCTCGGGGTCGGACGGGCCCTGAGCGCGCTGCTGCTGTGCCATCGGTCCTCGCCGTCGTTTCTGCCCGCGGTGCGCGCGGTGTTGTTACGGTCTCCGTCGGCCACGCTACAGCCTCAACGCAAGCCGCCGGTCCGAGAAGGGGGCCGGAACCGGCATGAGACGGACCGGCCATCAAACCGTCACCCGATGCCATCGTGCAAATTCTGTGTACCGGCCGTACAGCCTCTGTAACGCTCCCGCGACGCTTCTTTCGCGTACGGTCACGGAACGGGCACCTGGCTTGACGTGTCAGTGCCCTCGGGCAGACTTGGCCGGGAATGAGCCATTCGATCAACAAGACGGCCGGCGCCGGAAGGCCGATGGGGGACGCGGACAGATGAGCCAGGACGGCGCGCAGGGCCAGTACGCCGGGCAGTCGCTCGCCGGCGGCCGCTATCAGCTGCGCGACTTGCTCGGCCAGGGTGGCATGGCCTCCGTGCATCTCGCCTACGACTCGGTGCTCGACCGGCAGGTCGCGATCAAGACCCTGCACACCGAGCTCGGCCGGGAGCCGGCCTTCCGCGAGCGCTTCCGCCGTGAGGCGCAGGCCGTGGCGAAGCTCACGCACACCAATATCGTCTCGGTCTTCGACACCGGCGAGGACACCGTCGGCGAGGCGACGACGCCGTACATCGTCATGGAGTACGTCGAGGGCCGCCCGCTCGGCTCCGTGCTCGACACGGACGCACGGCAGTTCGGCGCGATGCCCGCCGACAAGGCGCTGAAGGTCACCGCGGACGTGCTGGCCGCGCTGGAGATCAGCCACGAGATGGGGCTGGTCCACCGGGACATCAAGCCGGGCAACGTGATGGTGACCAAGCGCGGCGTGGTCAAGGTGATGGACTTCGGCATCGCCCGCGCGATGCAGTCCGGTGTCACCTCCATGACGCAGACCGGCATGGTCGTCGGCACCCCGCAGTACCTCTCGCCCGAGCAGGCCCTGGGCCGCGGTGTGGACGCCCGGTCCGACCTGTACTCGGTCGGCGTCATGCTGTTCCAACTGGTCACCGGGCGGCTGCCGTTCGACGCGGACTCGCCGCTGGCGATCGCGTACGCGCATGTGCAGGAGGAGCCGGTCGCGCCCTCCTCGATCAACCGCGCGCTGCCGCCCGCGGTGGACGCGCTGGTCGCCCGCGCGCTGAAGAAGAACCCGAACGAACGCTTCCCGAACGCCGTGGCCATGCGCGACGAGTGCCTGCGCGTGGCCGCCTCCTTCCAGGCCGCCCCGCCCAGCATCGTGCCGAGCGCCCCGGCGCAGAGCGGCGCGGGCGTCGGCGCCGCGGTGTTCCCGCCGGTCAGCCACGCGACCCCGCCGCCGGCCCCGGTCCAGCAGCCGTACCAGCCGACGCCGCCCCCGAACCCGTACGGCACACCGGCCCCCGTGCCCACGCCCTCGCCCTCGTACGGCTATCCGCAGCAGGGCGGCTACCGGACGCCGCCGCCGTTCCCGCAGCAGGGGCAGACCCCGCCGCCGTACAACATCGCCCCGCAGCCGGTGACGACCGTGCCCTCGGGGGGCGACAAGAACAACAAACCGGTGATCGTCATCTCGGTCATCGTCGGCATCATCGCCGTCACCGCCCTGCTCGCGGCCCTGCTCTTCAACAGCGGCGGCAGCAGCAACCAGGGCAGCAGCGGCGGCACCAGCGACGTCACCTCCGAGACGACCACGTCGGCCACGCACGCGGCGGGCTGGCGCGGGCCGGACAAGACGAAGACGATGGACACGACGGAGTGCACGGAACCGAACGAGTCGTACACCGACGAGAACAAGATCCAGGTGCCCGACTTCCGGTTCAAGTACATCGACTCGGTCAAGGACTGTGCCGACGCCGCGGGCTGGACGGTGAAGACCGAGGAGTACGACGAGAACACGTACGGCCAGGGCGCGGTGATCGACCAGAGCCCCGAGGCCGGCTCGGACACCGACCCGGACAACGTGGTGATCACGCTCCAGGTGTCGACGGGCAACCCGTCCTGACTCGGTGAAGCCGAAGGGCCCGGCAGCCGCTCGGCCGCCGGGCCCATGTACGTGTGCCCTTGTATGTGTGCGCTTGTGTGTGCGCTTGTGTGTGCGCTTTAGAGGTACGGCCCGCCCGAACGGCCCGCCGTCTGTCCGTCCTCGCCCATCTCGTGACCGCCGACACCCGGCGGAAGGGCGCGGCGCATCTGCTCCAACTGCGCCCGCGCGGCCATCTGCTGGGCGAACAGCGTGGTCTGGATGCCGTGGAAGAGACCCTCGAGCCAGCCCACCAACTGGGCCTGGGCGATGCGCAGTTCGGCGTCGCTCGGAGTGCCCTCGTCGGTGAACGGCAGCGACAGCCGCTCCAGTTCCTCGACCAGCTCCGGCGCCAGACCGTCCTCGAGTTCCTTCACCGAGCTGCGGTGGATCTGCTTGAGCCGGGCGCGGCTGGCCTCGTCCAGAGGAGCGGCGCGCACCTCCTCGAGCAGCTGCTTGATCATGCTGCCGATCCGCATCACCTTGGCCGGCTGCTCGACCTGCTCCGTCACCGGAATCTCGCGGGAGTCCTCGTCGCCGCCTACGCCGCCAATCGCCATGCCGTCCTGGCCCACGACCAGGATCTGGGGATTCTCCGGCGACCGTTCGTTCCTCGGCATCTCCATGCCGCCATTCTCTCGCACCCGTGCATCTCATCACCGTGGTGCCCCCCGTGAAGGGTGATCCACCGTTTGGGGGCGGGAGATTCCGTCACTCCGGTGGGGTGCTGTTCAGCCGCAGCAGCCGGGCCTCGCAGTGGTCGAGCCAGCGGATCTCGGCCTCCGCGTGGCAGATCAGCTGCTCCAGGACCAGCAGCCGCGCGATCTCGTCCGGATGCCCCGGCGCCTGGGCCAGCGCCTGCGCCCGCTGCCGTACGTACTCGTGCATGGCGTCGGCCACATGCCGGCGCTGCGCCTCGACGACCTTGCGTACGTCGACACCGGGTGCCCCGACCGCCAGGGCCAGCTTGATCGCCAGTTCGTCGCGCGGCGGACTGGCCCGCTCCACGGGCCGCGCGAACCAGGCCCGCAGCTCGCCCCGGCCCACCTCGGTGAGCGAGTACAGCACCCGCCCCGCCTCGTCCTCCCCGTCCTGCACGACCATCCCGTCCCGCTCCAGCCGGCCGAGGGTCGTATAGACCTGCCCGATGTTCAACGGCCACGTCCCCCCGGTCCGCGCCTCGAACTCGGTACGCAGCCGTGAGCCGTAGCGGGGGCCGCGTTCCAGGAGCACCAGCAGACCGTGACGAATCGACATAACCGGATTGTGCAGTGGGTTCGGGGCATTTGGCGGAACTACGCGTGCCGGACCCGTGGAGCGGCGTGACGCTGGGGGCGTGACTGGAT
The DNA here is from genome assembly GCF_053596855.1 of Streptomyces sp. NPDC001617. Taxonomy (NCBI): domain Bacteria; kingdom Bacillati; phylum Actinomycetota; class Actinomycetes; order Kitasatosporales; family Streptomycetaceae; genus Streptomyces; species Streptomyces sp. NPDC001617. Next base: position 88,363 of record NZ_JBSFHA010000003.1, on the reverse strand, counting down.
GCGTACGCAGAGTGGGGGCTACGGGACTGGTGGTGGGGGCGGGGGTGATGGGGTTGTTGTACGGGGGCGGGGCGTCGTACGCGGCGGCTTCGGTGTGTGCCGCCGCTCCTGTGCACGCCGGTGCTGCTCTCGGTGCGACCACCCCCACGCAGGGGGCCGTTTCACCGTCGGCCACTGTTCCGTCGTACAAGGCCGGGCCCACGCGGGATGCCGACAGGGCACCCACTGCCGGGCAGACCCCCACACCGGGCCCCTCCGGCTCCGCGTCGCCCGGTGCGCCCTCGCGGGCCGGCAGTGTGGCCGGGGAGGGGCGGGAGCGGCCAGGGCGGCCGGACGAGCCGACGGCCACGGCGACGGACGGGGGCACCGACCAGGCGGAGGGCGACGAGGACGGCGCGTACCCGGAGGACGACGGGGGTGCGGCCGAGAGCCCGGACGCCGTCGACTCGGCTCAGGCCACGGCGGTCACCCCCGAGGTCCCGGCCCGGCCGGTGGGCCAGACCGTCGCCCGGCCCGGGACCCCCGCCGAGCCGGTCCTGCGGATCCTCCCGCTGGGCAGCGGCCTGGTCCTGATCGGACTCGGCCTGGGCCTCGCCTTCATCGGGCTACGGCTGCGGCGGAGCTAGGACTACGGCACGACCAGCAGCACCTTGCCGATGTGCCCGCTCTCCTCCACCACCCGGTGCGCGGCCGCCGCGTCGCTCATCGGCAGCTCCCGGTCGACGATCGGACGGACATGGCCGCCCGCCAGCAGCGGCCACACATGCTCCTGTACGGCCGCCACGATCGCCGCCTTCTCGCCGAGCGGCCGGGCCCGCAGCGAGGTCGCGCTGATGGCGGCGCGCTTGGTGAGGAGCGCGGCGATGTTCAGCTCGCCCTTGATGCCGCCCTGCATGCCGATGATGGCGAGGCGCCCGTTGACGGCGAGGGTCCGGACGTTGCGGTCGAGGTACTTGGCCCCCATGTTGTCGAGGATGACGTCCGCCCCCGCGCCGTCGGTGGCCTGCCTGACCTCCTCGACGAAGTCCTGCTCCTTGTAGTTGACCAGGATGTCGGCGCCCAGCGCGGCGCAGTAGTCCAGCTTCTCCTTGGTGCCCGCGGTCACGGCGACGTTCGCCCCGACGGCCTTGGCCAGCTGGATCGCCATCGTGCCGATGCCACTGGAGCCGCCGTGCACCAGCAGAGTCTCGCCGGGCCGCAGGTGGGAGATCATGAAGACGTTCGACCAGACCGTACAGGTCACCTCGGGCAGCGCGGCCGCCTGCCGCAGATCGATGCCCTCCGGCACGGGCAGCAGCTGCCCCGCGGGGACGGCGACCTTCTCGGCGTAACCGCCACCCGACAACAGCGCACACACCTCGTCGCCGACCGCCCACCCGGAGACCCCGGGCCCGACCTCGGCGATACGGCCCGCGCACTCCAGGCCTGGATAGACGGAGGCACCCGGCGGAGGGTTGTAGAAGCCCTGCCGTTGCAGGATGTCGGCCCGGTTGACGGCACTGGCCACCACCTCGACCAGCACCTCGCCCTCACCGGCCACCGGATCGGGGACCTCGTCCCACACCAGGGCCTCGGGTCCACCAGGTTCGGGAATCGTGATCGCATGCATGGGCCCGACGCTACTCCTCGGCCCCCTGCCCACCCCCGACCGACCTGAGCCCCAGCCGCCCTGGCCCATTCCGCCGTCAGTCCTGCCGGAGCGGTCGGGAGTCGGACGTGACAGGTGCGCCCGGCGTCGCCGACATGATGATGAGACGGTCCGTCAACTGCACTGGGCCGACGGCCGGATCGTCGTGTCCGAGCACCCGGTGCCCGCGTACGACACGCACCACCAGGTCGTCGGTCTCCCGCGGCCTTCTGCCCACCTCGGCCCGCACCACCGGCCGTTCGACGATGTCGAGCCCGCTGCCCTACTGGTGAGGTCGCCCATCACCACGCCGGCGGCGGGGCTGAGACGGACAGCCCGCGCAGCCGCACGGCCGCGCCGGCACTCGTGATGACGGCGTCGTCGCCGGACCGCTGGAGTAGCGCCGCGTTCTCCCCCTCGGGCACCGCGGCCACGATCTCCGCGCCGCGGTTGAGCTGCCGGGCCGTCAGCGTCACCAGCACCGCGGTGTCGTCACGCTGGGTCGCGATGATGATCTGCCGCGCCCGCTGCACCTCGTCCCGCTTCAGCAGCTCGCTGAGGGTCGCGTCCGACGACGACGGTGTGATCGCGCAGGGCGGGCCTCCGTCTCATCATCGACGCCGACAAGTGGGAGGAAGCTTCACCCGATGGGTCACGAGATGTTCGCCCGCCTGGTGGGCGATCGCGTCATGGCCCGGTTGTTTCACGTGAAACACACCTCGATCCCGGCGGAGGCCCAGGGCAGGTCGAGGAGTTCGAGCTCCTGACCCGCACGGGCCCCGCCCGGCGGTACGACGGCGAGGGCGTCGGCTGCCGCGATGCCGCGCAGCATGGCCGGCCCGTTGTAGTGCAGTGCCACGGCCTGGTCGCCGCGTAGCACGACGGGGATGAGCCGGGTGTCGTACGGGTGCCCGTGCGCCTCGTCCCGCAGCGGCAGTGCGTACGGCTCCGAGGCAGGGTGGGCGGCGAGGGTACGCAGGAGCGGCTCGGCGAGCGTGAGCAGGCCGGAGACGGCGGCGAGGGGGTTGCCGGGAAGGCCGACGAGGTGCTGGTTCTCCTTGGTGCGGGCCAGCAGCATGGGGTGGCCGGGGCGCACCTTGACGCCGTCGACGAGGAGTTCGGCGCCGATGCGCCGCAGAGTGGGATGGACGTGGTCGACGGGTCCGGAGGCGGTGCCGCCGGTGGTGACGATCAGGTCGGCGGCAGAGGAGGTGATCGCCTTGTGCAGCGCTTTTGCGTCGTCACCCAGCCTTCGTACGGCGGTGACCTCGGCGCCGAGCGCACGCAGCCACGGCGGCAGCATCGGGCCGAGGGCGTCCCGGATCAGACCGTCGTGCGGGCGGCCCTCGGTGAGCAACTCGTCGCCCAGGACGAGGACTTCGACGCGGGGGCGGGGGACGGCGGCGAGGGTGTCGTAGCCGGCGGCCGCGGCGAGCCCGAGGACGGCCGGGGTGACGAGGGTGCCCAGGGGCAGGAGCTGGTCGCCGGACCGGCACTCCTGGCCGCGGGGGCGGATGTCCTGGCCGTGCTGCATGTCGCGGGTGGCGTGCAGACGGTCCTGGGCGTCGGTGCGGCCGTGTTCGCTGCGCAGGACGGCGGTGGTGTCCGGGGGGATGCGGGCGCCGGTGGCGATCCGGACGGCCTCGCCGTCGGTGAGCGGCTGCGGCTCGGCGTGCCCGGCCAGCACTCCCTCGTCCCGTACGTCCCAGGGGCCGGGTCCCGCGACCGCCCAGCCGTCCATCGCCGAGGTGTCGAAGGAGGGCAGGTCGGTGAGGGCCGTGAGGGGCGCGGCGAGGGTGAGGCCGAGGGCGGCGTCCAGGGTGACCGAGACGGGGGCGCGGCGGCCGCCCCGGGCGGCCCGGGCGGCGATCGCACGGGCCTCGGGCCAGGGGGTGGCCCTGTGGTGGGCATCGGGCTTGTGGGCGGCGACGTGATCGGCCTCCGCTGCGGGCGTGGGCACGGGCGGGGGGCCGCCGGGCCGGTTCGTGTGGCCGTGGCCGCCGTGGTCGTTCACCAGCGCGAGCACCTCCTCGACGTCGAGGTCCTCGGCGTCCTCGCCGGTCCGGGCGGAGCGGGCGGTCATCCGGCGTCCGCGTCGGGCTTGGCCTCTTCGGCGTTCTCCTGCTCCCAGCGCAGGGCGAGGGCGACGGCATTGCGGGCGGCCTCGGCGACGGCTTCGGGGCCTCCACCGGCCCGCCCGGCCGCGTAGCCGACGAGGAAGGTGGTCAGCGGCGCCGCGGGCCTCGCCACGTTGTGGGCGGCGTCGCGAGCGAGATCGAGCAGAACGCCGGTGTCGACGTCCAGGTCGATGCCCAGCTCGTCCTTGACTGCGGAAATCCATTCATCCAACACGTGCCCATGCTCCCTGATGCGTGCCCTGGCGGTGGCGATGTCGTCCCAGGTGTCGCAGTCGAAGGAGGCGACGGGGTCGGGGACGCGGGTGAGGTGGAGGGCGGCGGTCAGCCGGCGCAGCGGCAGCCCGGTGAGGCCGGTGGACGCGGCCGGGCGGCCGGTGGACGCGGTGTCGCCGCCGGATGCCGCCGTGGCGAGTGCGGTCAGCTCGCGGTGCAGCGCGGACGCCCGGTAGGCGGCCACGAGCGGCTGGTCACGGCCGTCGGCGTCGGTGAGCAGCGCGCCGTCCGCGCCGCTCGTCCGCAGGGCGGTCAGCAGGTGCCGGACGGTGTCCGCCGCAAGAAACGGCAGGTCGGCGGAGAGGACGACGACGTCCTCGGCCGTGGTGCGGTGCAGCCCGGCGCCGAGCGCGGCCAGCGGGCCGCCGCCGGGCGGGTCCTCGCGGGCCCACAGCACGGTCCGGGCGGTGGGGCGTTCGTCGGCGACGACCACGGTCGTGCGCGCGTCGGCGCAGGCCGCGAGGACCCGGTCGAGCAGCGCCCGTCCGCCGACCCGCACCCCGGGTTTGTCGGCGCCGCCGAGCCGCCGGGCGGCGCCCCCGGCGAGGACCACGGCGTCGTAGGCCGCGTCGCTGCCGGGGGTGCCCGAGGGCTCGTACGAGGTCACCCCACGAGTATGCGTGCCCTCACGATCACAGGGAACGTGCGGACGGTGCCGCAATCACAGCGTGTGCGACCGCACCCGGCACCGCCTCGGCAGCCGTCCCCGTCACAGCGTCCGCAGCAGCAGCGTCGGCTGTTCCACACAGTCCGCCACGTACCGCAGGAAGCCGCCCGCCGTGCCGCCGTCGCACACCCGGTGGTCGAAGGTGAGCGACAGCTGGACGACCTGTCGCACCGCCAGCTCGCCCTCGTGCACCCACGGCTTGGGGACGATGCGGCCGACGCCGAGCATGGCCGCCTCGGGGTGGTTGATGATCGGCGTGGAGCCGTCGACGCCGAACACTCCGTAGTTGTTCAACGTGAAGGTCCCGCCGGTGAGTTCCCCGGGCGTGAGGGTTCCCGTGCGGGCCGCCCCGGTCAGCCGGGCGAACTCCGCGGTCAGCGACTCGGCGTCACGCGCGTGGGCATCCCGTACGACCGGTACGACCAGCCCGCGCTCGGTCTGCGCGGCGAAGCCGAGGTGCACGTGGTCGAGCTGGACGACCTCCCTGGCCGCCATGTCGACGGTGGAGTTGAGCTCCGGGAAGCGGGCGAGGGCCGCGGTGGAGATCCTCGCCAGAAGGGCGAGCAGGGAGATCTTCGGGCCGCCGGCGGCGTTCATCGCGGCACGCGCGCGCATGAGCTCCGTCGCGTCCGCGTCCACCCAGCAGGTCGCGTCCGGTATCTCGTGCCGGCTGCGGGAGAGCTTGTCGGCCACGGCGCCTCGGATGCCCTTGAGGGGGATGCGGGTCCCTCCGGGGGCGACGGGTGCGGGCGACGGTGTCGTTTCCGGGGCGGCGGCCGATGCCGGTGCCTGCGTGGCCGTGGCCCGCAGCGCGCGCTCCACGTCCGCCCGCAGGATCAGCCCGTCGGGGCCGGAACCGGTCAACTGCCGCAGGTCCAAGCCGTTCACACGGGCCAGACGGCGAACGAGGGGGGAGATCACCGGGACGGGTCCGTCGCCGCGCGCCTCGGTGAGCGTCGCGGTGGCCGTGCCGTCCCGCTTCGGCGACCCCGTGGGTGCCGTCGGCCGCACCCGCCGTCTGCGCGCCGGAGGTGCCCCCGTGCCGTAGCCCACCAGCACGTTCCCGGAGCCCTCGGTCTCGCCCCCGGAGACCTGCGGCCCCACCGCGACGGTCAGCAGGGGCGCCCCGACGGGCAGTTCCGTGCCCTCCTCGCCGAAGCGGGCGGTGACCACGCCGCCGTAGGGGCAGGGCACCTCGACCATCGCCTTGGCCGTCTCGACCTCGACGACCGGCTGGTCGATCGCGACGACGTCGCCGACCTGGACCAGCCAGCGCACGATCTCCGCCTCGGTGAGCCCCTCCCCGAGGTCGGGGAGCTTGAACTCCAGCACCTGTGCCATCAGTTCTCGGCCTCCCACTGCAGACGCCCGACGGCGTCCAGGATCCGGTCCACGCCGGGCAGGTGGTGACGCTCCAGCATGGGCGGCGGATACGGGATGTCGAATCCGGCCACGCGCAGCACCGGCGCCTCCAGATGGTGGAAGCAGCGCTCGGTGACGCGGGCCGCGATCTCCCCGCCCGGTCCGCCGTAGGTGCCCGACTCGTGCACGACGACCGCGCGCCCGATCCGCCGTACGGAGGCGGCGACCGTCTCGTCGTCGAACGGCACCAGGGAGCGCAGGTCCACGACTTCGAGGTCCCAGCCCTCGGCCCGCGCGGCCTCCGCGGCTTCGAGGCAGACGGGTACCGACGGCCCGTACGTGAGGAGCGTGGCGCTCCGGCCCGGGCGCCGCACCACCGCGCGGCCTATCGGTTCGACATCCGTCGGATGCTCCGGGTTCCAGGAGTCCTTCGACCAGTACAGGCGCTTGGGTTCGAGGAAGACGACCGGGTCGTCGGAGGCGATCGCGGCGCGCAGCAGCCCGTAGGCGTCGGCGACCGTGGCGGGCGTGACGACATGGAGCCCCGGAGTCGCCATGTAGTACGCCTCGGAGGAGTCGCTGTGGTGCTCGACGCCACCGATGCCGCCGCCGTAGGGGACCCGGATGGTGATCGGGAGGGGCATCGCCCCGCGCGTGCGGTTGCGCATCCGGGAGACGTGGCTGATCAGCTGCTCGAAGGCGGGGTACGCGAACGCGTCGAACTGCATCTCCACGACCGGCCGCAGTCCGTACATCGCCATCCCGACCGCCGTGCCGAGGATGCCGGCCTCGGCGAGCGGGGTGTCCGTGCAGCGGTCCTCGCCGAACTCCTCGGCGAGACCGTCGGTGACGCGGAAGACGCCACCGAGGGTGCCGACGTCCTCGCCCATGACGTGCACGGTGGGGTCGGCGGCCATGGCGTCGCGGAGCGCACGGGTGAGGGCCTGCGCCATGGTGGCCGGCTTGAGGGCGACGGTGGTCATCAGTGCCCGCCTTCCTGTTCCGCGTGCAGCTCGGCCCGCAACAGGGCCTGCTGTTCGCGCAGTTGCGGGGTGGGCTCGGCGTACACGTGGGCGAAGAGGTCCATGGGGTCGAGCGCCGGGTCCCGGTTCATGCGCTCGCGCAGGTCGGCGGCCATGGTCTCGGCGGCCTCGCGCGCGCGGAGGACGCCGTCCTCGTCGATGAGGCCGCGCTCGGTCAACTCGTGCTCCAGGAGCGCGATCGGGTCGTGCGCGCGCCAGGCCTCGACCTCGGTGTCGCCGCGGTAGCGGGTGGCGTCGTCGGCGTTGGTGTGGGCGTCGATGCGGTACGTGATCGCCTCGACCAGCGTGGGGCCGCCGCCCTCGCGCGCGTGCCGTACGGCGGCGGCGAGGACCTCGTGCACGGCGGCCGCGTCGTTGCCGTCGACGAGGCGTCCGGGCATGCCGTAGCCGACGGCCTTGTGGGCCAGTGACGGCGCCGCGGTCTGCTTGGCGAGCGGCACGGAGATCGCGAAGCCGTTGTTCTGGACCAGGAAGACGACCGGGGCCTGCCAGACGGCGGCGAAGTTCAGCGCCTCGTGGAAGTCGCCCTCGCTGGTGCCGCCGTCGCCGACCATGGCGAGCGCGACCACGTCGTCGCCCTTGAGGCGGGCCGCGTGCGCGAGGCCGACGGCGTGCGGGAGCTGGGTGGCGAGGGGGGTGCACAGCGGGGCGACACGGTGCTCGTGCGGGTCGTAGCCGGTGTGCCAGTCGCCGCGCAGGAGGGTGAGCGCCTGGACGGGGTCGAGGCCGCGGGCGACGGCGGCGAGGGTGTCGCGGTAGCTCGGGAAGAGCCAGTCCTGCTCCCTCAGGGCGAGCGCGGCGGCGACCTCGCAGGCCTCCTGGCCGGTGCTGGACGGGTAGACGGCGAGGCGGCCCTGCTTGGTGAGGGCGGTGGCCTGCGCGTTGTAGCGGCGCCCGCGGACCAGTTCGGCATACAGGCGGCGCAGCAGCGCCGGGTCGGCCTTCGCCACCCGCTCGGTGCCGAGGACGCGGTAGGGCTCCGCGTCGGGCAGCAGCGGCGCGGGGTCCGTGCGGGGCTGCCAGGCGGGCGGCGGCGATGGCCGGTACGCGCCCCGCTGCTCCATGACCGTCATGACGGCACCTCCTCGTGGGAGCGGCTTCAGGCGCGCCACGGATGTGATGCGCCCCACCTACCGATTGTTCGGTCGTCGGCACATTTCGGCTACAGGCACCTTCAGGTTGTGGACAAACGGTTCTCCACAACCTGAAATGAACGCAGTACGTCCATGGTAGGGAGGCGGGGGGACATGGCACCTGAACAAATGGCCGAGGGCCCGGAGGAAACGACCTCGCTGCCGCCCGCCCGTCCCCTCGACGCCATCGATCTGGACATCCTCCAGATGCTCCAGGCGGACGGCCGCGCCTCGATACGGTCGGTCGCCGAACGGGTGCACGTCTCACGCGCCAACGCCTACGCGCGCATCAACCGCCTCATCGAGGACGGCGTCATCCGCGGCTTCGGCGCCCGCGTCAACCACGAGCGGGCGGGCCAGGGCACCTCGGCGTACATCACCCTGAAGATCGTCCAGAACTCCTGGCGCACGGTCCGCGAGCAGCTCAGGCAGCTCCCCGGCGCCTCCCACATCGCCCTCGTGGGCGGGGACTTCGACGTGCTGCTCCTGGTGCACACGTCCGACAACAAGGCGCTCCGCGAACTGGTCCTCACCCGGCTGCAGAACATGCCCGAGGTTCTCAGCACCCGCACCCTGCTGGTGTTCGAGGAGGAGGACCTGGAGCCGCAGAGCTGAACCCTCTCCGCGGCTCTCTCAGGCCTCCTGGCGCAGGCCCCCGAAGACCAACTGCACGACCGCGTCGGCCACTTCGCGCTCGTTCATCCCGCGGCCGTCCGGCCGGTACCACTCGACGATCGAGTTGATCATCCCGAAGACCAGACGGGTCGCGAGCCGTACTTCCACGTCGCCGCGTACATCCCCCTCGGCGGCCGCCGCCTTCAGGAGCTCGGCCACCTGGTGGTCGAAGTCGCGGCGCCGGTCCAGGGCCCACCGCTCGGTGTCCGTGTTGCCGCGCACGCGCAGCAGCAGGGTGACGTACGGGAGTTCACCGATCAGCACCTCGACCATGCGCCGCACGACGTGCTCCAAGCGGTCCAAGGCGCACCCCACGCGTGCGTGCTCCTCGTCGAGGATGCCGAAGAGGCCGTCGAGCGCCCGGCTGACGGCGCGGCGCAGCAGCTCCTCCTTGCCGGCCACATGGTGGTAGATCGACGACTTGGAGATGCCGGCCGCCTTGGAGAGGTGCTCCATGGAGGTGCCGTCGTAGCCGCGCTCGTTGAAGACCTGCACGGCGACGGACAGCAGAGTCTCCGGGGTGTACGTGTCGCGCTTGGCGGTGGTCATGAGGTGCTGCCCTCCCGCTTGTCGGAGGCGTACGCGTGCCGGTACAGCGCCAGGGACGGCGCGTAGCGGCCGCAGGGGTCGCGCAGGTGGAGGTCGTCCAGGAGGGCGTAGGCCCAGTTCCGGCCGAGCTTGCGGCTCCACTCGAAGGGGCCCAGCGGGTAGTTGACGCCCAGCCGCATCGCCGTGTCGATGTCCTCCTCGGTGGCCACGCCCTTGGCGACGGCGTCGTGCGCGAGGTCGACGATCCGGGCGACCGTACGGGCGACGATCATCCCGGGGATGTCACCGATGACGCTGACGTCCTTGCCGAGCGCCTGGAAGAGGCCGATGGCCTCGGCGAGGGTCTGCTGCGAGGTGTCCTGGGAGGCGGACAGGGCGATGCGGGTGGCGCGACGGTAGTCGAGGGCGAGGTCGAAGTAGACGACGTCCCGGAACTCCACGGAGGTCTGCCCGTCGGCGAGCGCCAGCTGGCCGCCGCCCGGGAGTACCAGCCGGGTGCCGTGGTCCTCTTCCTCCTCACGCACCGGGATACCCGCCTCGCGGATCAGCGCGAGCAGTTCGGCCGCGGGGCCCAGGTCGCCCTCGGCGACGACGTAGGCGGGCCGCTGGGCCTCTTCCGCGGTGTGCGGTTCGGCGGCCTCGGCGTCGTCCGCGTAGTCGTACCAGCCGTGTCCGCTCTTGCGGCCGAGCCGGCCCGACTCGACCAGGCGGCGCTGGGCGAGCGAGGGCGTGAAGCGCACGTCCTGGAAGAAGCTCTGCCACACCGAGTGGGTGACGGACTCGTTGACGTCCTGCCCGATGAGGTCGGTCAGCTCGAAGGCGCCCATCCGGAAGCCGCCCGACTCGCGGAGGATCGCGTCGATGGTGGCGGGGTCGGCGCCCTGGGCCTCGTAGACCGCGAAGGCCTCGGCGTAGAAGGGCCGGGCGATGCGGTTGACGATGAAGCCGGGGGTGTCGGCGCAGGCGACCGGTGTCTTGCCCCAGGCGCGCGCCATCTCGTACGCGCGCGTGGCCGACGTGACGTCGGTGGCGAACCCGGAGACGACCTCGACGAGCGGCAGCAGCGGCGCGGGGTTGAAGAAGTGCAGGCCGACGAAGCGGCCGGGGTTGCGCAGGGCGCCGCCGATGGCCGTCACCGACAGGGACGAGGTGTTGGTGGCGAGCAGACAGTCCTCGTCGACGATGTCCTCGAGCGCCCGGAACAGCTCCTGCTTGGCGTCCAGCCGCTCCAGGACGGCCTCGACGACCAGGGAGCAGTCGGCGAGCTCGGCGAGCTCCTCGGCGGGCAGCAGACGCGCGCGCGCCGCATCCCGGTCACCCGCCGTGAGGCGGTCCTTCTCGACGAGCCGGTCGAGGCGGGCGCCGATCGCTTCGGCCGCATCCCGGGCGCGCCCGGGGACGGCGTCGTACAGCCGCACACGATGGCCGGCGACCAGCGCGACCTGGGCGATGCCCTGGCCCATGGTGCCGGTGCCGACGACGGCCACGGGGCTGCTGAGGTCGAGTGCTGTCATGTGCGCGATCCTCCCGCACGGGGTTTTCCACAGATGCGGCGGACCCCCTTGTCCCGACCGATCGTTCGGTTACTCTAACTCTGACTGGCTGTCCCTGCCCATGTTCTGTCCATGTTCTGTCCAGAGTTCCGCCCAGGTCATGAGCTCGACGAAGAGTTCACAAGACGAGGAGTTGGTCCCGCATGGCCGCCGAACTGACCGCCCACGAGCTGATCGCCAAGCACCGGCCCACCCTCGACCAGGCGCTGGAAGCGATCCGCACGCGTGCGTACTGGTCCCCGCACCCGGAGCACCCCAAGGCCTACGGCGAGAACGGCAGCCTGGACATGGCGGCGGGCAAGGCCGCCTTCGACGCCGTGCTGGGCACCCGTCTCGACCTCGGCCAGCCCGGCACGGACGACTGGGTGAGCGGTGAAGTCTCGCCGTACGGGATCGAGTTGGGCGTCGAGTACCCGCACGCGGACGTGGACGTGCTGCTGCCGGCCATGAAGGTGGGCCAGAAGGCCTGGCGGGACGCGGGCGCGGAGGCGCGCGCGGTGGTGTGTCTGGAGATCCTCAAGCGGATCAGCGACCGGACGCACGAGTTCGCGCACGCGGTCATGCACACCTCCGGCCAGGCGTTCATGATGGCGTTCCAGGCGGGCGGCCCGCACGCGCAGGACCGCGGCCTGGAGGCGGTGGCGTACGCGTACGTGGAGCAGGTCCGCACGCCGGACACGGCGGAGTGGACCAAGCCGCAGGGCAAGCGCGACCCGCTGGCGCTCACCAAGCAGTTCACTCCGGTGCCGCGCGGGATCGCGCTGCTGATCGGCTGCAACACCTTCCCGACGTGGAACGGCTATCCGGGCCTGTTCGCCTCCCTCGCGACCGGCAACGCGGTCCTGGTCAAGCCCCATCCGCGTGCGGTGCTGCCCCTCGCGCTGACCGTGCGGGTCGCGCGTGAGGTCCTGGGCCAGGCGGGCTTCGACCCGAACCTGGTCGCGCTGGCCGCCGAGCGCCCCGGCGAGGGCATCGCGAAGACGCTGGCCACGCGCCCGGAGATCCGGATCATCGACTACACGGGCTCGACGGCGTTCGGCGACTGGCTGGAGACCAACGCCCGTCAGGCGCAGGTCTACACGGAGAAGGCCGGCGTCAACACGGTCCTGGTGGAGTCGGCCGGCAGCTACAAGGGGATGCTGTCCAACCTGGCCTTCTCGCTCTCCCTCTACAGCGGCCAGATGTGCACCACCCCGCAGAACCTGCTGATCCCCCGGGACGGCATCCGTACCGACGAGGGCCCCAAGACCTTCGACGAGGTGGTCGCCGACCTCGCCCGCTCCGTCGACGGCCTGCTCGGCGACGACGCGCGCGCGAACGCGCTGCTGGGCGCGATCGTCAACCCGGATGTGAAGGCGCGGCTGGAGGCGGCGGCCGGTCTGGGCGAAGTCGCCCTCGCGTCAAGGGAGATCAGCAATCCGGAGTTCCCGGACGCGGTCGTGCGCACCCCGGTGATCGTGAAACTCGACGGGGCCAAGCCGGACGACGAGGCCGCCTACATGAGCGAGTGCTTCGGTCCCGTCTCCTTCGCCGTCGCGGTCGACTCGGCGGCGGACGCCGTGGAGCTGCTGCGGCGCACGATCCGCGAGAAGGGGGCGATGACGGTCGGGGCATACACGACCGACGAGGAGGTCGAGCAGGCCGTCCAGGAGGTCTGCCTGGAGGAGGCGGCCCAGTTGTCGCTGAACCTGACGGGCGGGGTGTACGTCAACCAGACGGCCGCCTTCTCCGACTTCCACGGGTCCGGCGGCAACCCGGCGGCCAACGCGGCGCTCACGGACGGGGCGTTCGTCGCCAACCGCTTCCGCGTGGTGGAAGTCCGCCGGGAGGCCTAGACCTCAGCCGTGGCGCTCCAGTGGTAGAGCGTCATGGCCACGCTGGTCGCCAGGTTGTAGCTGGAGACCTGGGGGCGCATCGGCAGGGACAGCAAGTGGTCGGTACGCGCGCGTAGTTCTGCGGACAGGCCGCTGCGTTCGGAGCCGAAGGCGAGGACGGCGTCGTCCGGGAGTTTCACGCCCCGGATGTCGTCGCCCTCGGGGTCGAGGGCGAACAGCGGGCCCGGGGGCAGCTCCGCCACCTCCAGGTGCTCGACGGCGGTCGCGAAGTGCAGGCCGGCGCCGCCGCGCACGACTGTCGGGTGCCAGGGGTCGAGCGTGCCCGTGGTGACCACGCCGGTCGCGCCGAAACCGGCGGCCAGACGGATCACGGCGCCCGCGTTGCCCAGGTTGCGCGGGTTGTCGAGGACCACGACCGGGGTGGTGCGGGGGGTGTGCGCCAGCCTCTCGAGGTTGGTCGCGCGGGGCGGTCGTACGGCCAGGGCGGCCACGGCGGTCGGGTGCGGGCGCGCCACCAGGGTCCGGTACGTCGGCTCCGGGACCTCCGTCAGCAGCGCGGCCAGCGTCTCCCGTACGTCGGGCGCCAGCTCGTCGGCGAGGGCGAGCGCCGCCCGCCGGTCGGCGGTGACCGCCACCGGGACCTCGGCCCCGAAGCGCACGGCGTGCTTGAGGGCGTGGAAGCCGTCGAGCAGCACGGCGGTGTCGGCGATGCGCCGCCAGGTGCTCAGCGGGTCGCGGGCGGGGTCGGTCATGGCGTGCAGCCTACGTGCGCGTGGGCGCGGGACTGACCGAGTCGGAACCCGGCTCGGGGTTCTCCGCGGCCCGCGGCCCGGGCAGGCTCGTGCGGCCCGTACGGGCGAATACGCGGGCACGCGCGCGGGCCGCCCAGCCGCCCAGGCGGTGCAGGAACGTCGTCGGGAGGAAGACCGCGTCCGTCGCGATCATCGCCAGCGAGAAGAACGGCAGTCCCAGGACCACGGCGATCACCGCGTGCTCGGTCATCATGACCGCCAGCAGGACGTTCTTGACCCGCCGGTTGAACAGCGTGAACGGGAACGCGACCTGCACCATCACGGTCCCGTAGGTCACCAGCATCACCATCGTGCCGCTGGAGGACAGCAGGTCGGCGAGGGCGGGCCAGGGCGAGAAGTAGTCCAGGTGGAGCGGGTAGTAGACCGCGGTGCCGTCCTGCCAGCGGGAGCCCTGGATCTTGTACCAGCCGGCCGTCGCGTAGATCAGACAGGCCTCGGTCATGATCACGAACAGGGCGCCGTTGTGCACGACGTTGGCGACGACGTCGAGCAGGATCCGGGGCTCGGCGCTCCTCGCCAGACGCCCGACCACCCACCGGACGCCCTGCGCCACCCACACCAGCCAGAGGATCACCGGCACGGTCGGGTCGGCCCCGTCGAAGCGGCCCCCGGCCGTCACCGCGACCAGCGCGAACCCGAGCACGCCCCACAGGGCGGGCCCCACCCGGTCCACGACCCGCTGCTCTCCACGCGCGCGTGCCTCGCTCGCGAGCCGGGCCCGTCGCGCGTCCAGCGACCACACCCGACCGCACCGCGTGAACACCAGGTAGACGGACATCAGATGCAGGACGTTGTCACCGCCGTCGCCCATGAAGACGCTGCGGTTCTGCAGCGAGAGCACGCCGACCATGAACAGCACGGACATGGCGCGGGTGCGCCAGCCGAGCAGCAGCAGGACGCTGGTCAGGGCGGCGAGGGCGTAGACGAGCTCGAACCAGACGCGGCCGTCGGACCACATGAGGGCCGTGAAGGCGCCGTTGTCCGAGATCAGCTGCTGGGCCAGGCCCCAGCTCCACGGGGCGTCGGGACCGTACATCTCCTGGCGGTGCGGGAACTCGCGCAGCAGGAACAGCAGCCAGGTCGCGCTGAAACCGATCCGGACCACGGCGCTCTGGTACGGGCCGAGCGCCGACTCGGTGACACGGGCGATGCCGGCCGAGACCGACAGGGCGAAGCGGTTCACTCGGCGCCTCCGTCGGTGTCGGCGGCCGTGACCGGCCACCAGGGCAGCACGCGGTACATGGGCTGGTCCGAGATCTTCTCCCCGCTCCACTTCGGCGGGGGCACATTGGTGGTACGGGAACGGACCTGGACCTGCGAGATCGAGCCGCCCTTGCCGGCCGCGTCGTCGCGGTCCAGACGCAGCACGACGATGCGCCGCAGATACGTCTCGGACAGGGAGCCGCGCAGGCCGCTCGGCCGGTTGTCGCTGTCGTGGGTGGAGACGAAGAAGTCGAAGGCCCGGCGCAGCTCGTTCTGCTGGGTGTGGCTCGGCAGCAGATTGCCGTCGATGGCCCGACCGTCCTCGGCGGACAGGTCGTACCAGCCGGTGGTCTCCACCCCGCCGTCCCCCGTGCGCACCTCGGCGCGCACCTGGACGGCGATGTTCTGCTGCAGCGGGTTCGGCGCGAACAGCTTCCAGTTCTGCTCGAACTCCGGGTAGATCCAGTCGTCGATCGCCTTGCCGTGCTGCTTGGTGACCGTGTTCGCCGGCGCGACATGCAGAAAGACCATGCCCACGTGCACACAGACGACGACGCCGACGACCGCGATGGCGAGTGCGGCGCCGATCCGGTAGCGCAGCGAGAGGGCGGCGACACCGGTGCGGGGCTCGGGGTACGGGGCGGCGAGGTCGGGAAGGTCGGGCGCGGGGGCCTCGGGCCGAGAGGGCTGCGGATCGGCCGGCCGGTCGGTTCCGGCGTCCTCCCAGCCTGTGTCGTGCGCGTTCATTCCGCCCCGTCTCCCGATCCGGTCCCACTTCGCTCGAACGCGAACGGTACTCAGACCCGCCCAGGAGGCAAGCCCCTGTCCGCGTTGTCCACAGGCAATGCCCGCGGGTTGTCCACAGCGGTTGACACCTTACGGCGCCCGACCCACCATGGAATGCGACGAACCGAACGATCGGTCGGGAGCCGGTTCCGGCAGAGCACAGGTCGAGGGGGCCTCATGGCGACAGCAGCCGCGCACGAGACGTACGGCACCGAGGACGTACGCGACACCGCCGCGTACGAGCGTGCCTTCGACGCCGCCGTGGCCGCCGACGAGCGCATCGAGCCACGGGACTGGATGCCGGACGCCTACCGCGCGACCCTGGTCCGCCAGATGGCACAGCACGCCCATTCGGAGATCATCGGCATGCAGCCGGAGGCCAACTGGATCACACGCGCGCCCTCCCTGCGCCGCAAGGCCATCCTGATGGCCAAGGTCCAGGACGAGGCGGGGCACGGCCTGTACCTCTACAGCGCGGCGGAAACCCTCGGCACCGGCCGCGACGAGCTGCTCGACAAGCTCCACTCCGGCCGCCAGAAGTACTCCTCGATCTTCAACTACCCGACCCTGACCTGGGCGGACGTCGGCGCGATCGGCTGGCTGGTGGACGGCGCCGCGATCACCAACCAGGTCCCGCTGTGCCGCTGCTCCTACGGCCCGTACGCGCGCGCGATGGTCCGTATCTGCAAGGAGGAGTCCTTTCACCAGCGCCAGGGTTACGAGCTGCTGCTGGCCCTCGGCCGCGGCACCCCGGAGCAGCACGCGATGGCGCAGGACGCGGTGGACCGCTGGTGGTGGCCGTCCCTGATGATGTTCGGCCCGCCCGACGACGAGTCGGCGCACTCGGCGCAGTCGATGACCTGGAAGATCAAGCGGCATTCGAACGACGAGCTGCGCCAGCGCTTCGTCGACATCTGCGTCCCCCAGGCCGAGTCTCTCGGCCTCACCCTCCCCGACCCGGACCTGCGGTGGAACGAGGAGCGGCAGCACTACGACTTCGGCCCGATCGACTGGACGGAGTTCAAGGAGGTCCTCAGGGGCAACGGGCCGTGCAACGAACAGCGGCTCACCCAGCGCAGGCAGGCCCACGAGGAGGGCGCCTGGGTGCGGGAGGCGGCCGCGGCCTACGCGGCGAAGCACACCGGCGAGACAGGAGCGACGCGCGCATGACGAACACCGACTGGCCCCTGTGGGAGGTCTTCGTGCGCTCGCGCCGGGGCCTGTCCCACACCCACGCCGGCAGCCTGCACGCGCCGGACGCCGAGTTCGCCCTGCGCAACGCCCGCGACCTGTACACCCGCCGTGGCGAGGGCGTCTCGATCTGGGTCGTCCCCTCGTCCGCGATCACGGCCTCCTCGCCGGACGAGAAGGACCCGTTCTTCGCGCCGGCCGGCGACAAGCCGTACCGGCATCCGACGTTCTACGAGATCCCGGAGGGGGTGAAGCACCTGTGACCGTCGACCTGACCGTGCACAGCGCCGCCCTCGCCCTCGGCGACGACGCCCTGGTGCTCTCGCACCGCCTGGGGGAGTGGGCGGGCCACGCACCGGTGCTGGAGGAGGAGGTCGCCCTCGCCAACATCGCGCTGGACCTGCTCGGCCAGGCCCGCGTCCTGCTGTCCATGGTCGGCGACGAGGACGAGCTGGCGTATCTGCGCGAGGAGCGTGCCTTCCGCAACCTCCAGCTGGTGGAGCAGCCCAACGGCGACTTCGCCCACACCATCGCCCGCCAGCTGTACTTCTCCCTCTACCAGCACCTGCTGTACACCGAACTGGCCGCCGGGGACGGCCCGTTCGCGGGCCTCGCCGCGAAGGCGGTCAAGGAGGTCGCCTACCACCGCGACCACGCCGAGCAGTGGACCCTGCGGCTGGGCGACGGCACGGAGGTCGGTCACGAGCGGATGCAGTCGGCGGTGGACGCCCTGTGGCGGTTCACCGGCGAGATGTTCCAGCCGGTGGACGGGCTGGACGTCGACCCGGCGCCGCTGGAGGCGGCCTGGCTCGGGTCCGTCACGGACGCGCTGCGCCGGGCCACCCTGACGGTCCCCGAGGGGTCCCGGACCGGCGCGTGGAGGGCCGGCGCGGGGCGTCAGGGCCTGCACACCGAGTCCTTCGGGCGGATGCTCGCCGAGATGCAGCATCTGCACCGCAGTCACCCGGGGGCGTCATGGTGACGGCCACCGCACTGGAGGCGGAGCTCCTCGACATCGCCGGTTCGGTCCCCGACCCCGAGCTGCCGGTGCTGACCCTGCGGGAGCTCGGCGTCGTGCGTGCGGTGCGGGTGCGCGGGGCCGACTCGGTCGAGGTCGAGCTGACCCCGACGTACACCGGCTGCCCCGCGATAGAGGCGATGTCCCTGGACATAGAGCGGGCCCTGCACGCGCACGGCATGCGCGAGGTCGCGGTCCGTACGGTGCTGAGGCCGGCCTGGTCGACGGACGACATCACGGCCGAAGGGCGGCGCAAACTGCGGGAGTTCGGGATCGCACCGCCGCGCGTGCGGCGGGACTCCGGGCCAGTGGCGCTGCGACTGGGCCCGACCCGCACGCTCGGGGCGGACGCGGGCGCGGATGCCGCGGCGGAGGCGGACGCAGGCCCGGACGCGGGCGTCGGCCCGGAGGCGAGCCCTGCCCTCGACCCCGTTCGCTGTCCCCACTGCGGCTCCCCCGACACCGAGCTGCTCAGCCGTTTCTCCTCGACCGCGTGCAAGGCGCTGCGCCGTTGCCTCGCCTGCCGTGAACCCTTCGACCACTTCAAGGAGTTGTAGATGGCCCGCTTCCACACGCTCCGGGTGGCGGCGGTCGACCGGCTCACCGACGACTCCGTGGCCCTCACCCTCACCGTCCCGCCGGAACTGCGCGAGGAGTACCGGCACGCCCCGGGCCAGCATCTCGCGCTGCGGCGGACGGTCGACGGCGCGGAGATACGGCGCACGTACTCGATCTGCTCCCCGGCGCCCGACGGGGAGGGCCCGCGCACCCTGCGGGTCGGGGTGCGGCTGGTCGAGGGCGGGGCCTTCTCGACATACGCGCTCAAGGAGATCAACGTCGGCGACGGGCTGGAGGTCATGACCCCGGCCGGCCGCTTCACGCTCGACCCGGCGCCGGGGCTGTACGCGGCGGTCGTCGGCGGCAGTGGCATCACCCCGGTGCTGTCGATCGTCTCGACGCTGCTCGCGCGGGAGCCGGGGGCGCGGTTCTGTCTGATCCGCAGCGATCGTACGGCCGCCTCGACGATGTTCCTGGAGGAGGTCGCCGACCTGAAGGACCGCTACCCCGGCCGGCTGCAGCTGGTGACGGTGCTGTCCCGGGAGGAGCAGCAGGCGGGACTGCCGTCCGGGCGGCTCGACCAGGAGCGGCTGACGGAGCTGCTTCCGGCGCTGCTGCCGGTGGGCCAGGTGGCGGGATGGTTCCTGTGCGGGCCGTTCGGGCTGGTGCAGGGGGCGGAGCGGAGCCTGCGCGGACTCGGCGTCCCGCGCACCCGCATCCACGAGGAGATCTTCCATGTGGACGCCGTACCACCACCGGCCGCCGCGACCGCCCCCGCGCACAGCACGGTCACCGCCCGCCTCGACGGCCGCGGCGGCACCTGGCCGGTGCAGGACGGCGAGTCCCTGCTGGAGACGGTCCTGCGCAACCGCCCCGACGCGCCCTACGCCTGCAAGGGCGGGGTGTGCGGGACGTGCCGGGCGTTCCTGGTCGCGGGCGAGGTGCGCATGGACCGCAACTTCGCGCTGGAGCGGGAGGAGACGGAGGCGGGGTATGTGCTGGCGTGCCAGTCGCATCCGGTGACGGAGAAGGTGGAGCTGGACTTCGACCGCTGAACCGAGAGCGCCCTGTTGAACCAGGAGCACCCCGTTCCCTTCTTCTAGAACCTGTTCTATCTTGACGGTCCGTCAGATCAGCGGACCGCCGGAGGGACAGGACCGTGGACTTCACCTTCACCGAGGAGCAGCAGGCGGCGGCCGAGGCGGCGCGCGGGGTGTTCGCCGGGGTCGCGCCGGACACGGTGCCCTCGCCCTCGCTCGTGCCGGGCGCCGTCGCCGACGACTTCGACCGTGCGCTGTGGGCGAGGCTCGCCGAGGCGGACCTGCTGAGCCTGCTGCTGGACGCGGAGTACGGCGGGGCGGGTCTGGACGTCATCGCGCTGTGCCTGGTGCTGCGGGAGTCGGCGAAGGTCCTGGCACGGGTGCCGTTGCTGGAGAGCAGCGCGGCGATGGCGGCCGTACAGGCTTATGGCGGCCAGGAGTTGAGGTCGGCGCTGCTGGAGCGGGCGGGGCGCGGGGAGCTGGTGCTGACCGTCGCCGCGAACGGCCGCAGTGGCCACGACGGGGCCGAACTCTCGGTGACCGCGCGGCGGGACGGGGAGGACTGGCTGCTGGACGGGGTGCAGACCGCGGTGCCGTGGGCGCACAACGCCGACTTCGTCCTCGTACCCGCCCGGTCGGCGTCGGACCGGACGCTCCTCGCCGTGGTCCCCCGCGTCCACGAGGGTGTGGTGCTCGCCGAGCAGATCTCCACCACCGGCGAGCGGCTCGGCGAGCTGCGGCTGGAGTCCGCGCGGATCGCGGCCGGCGAGGTCGTCGAAGCGGACGGGGCATGGGAGTGGCTGCGGGGGCTGCTGGCCACCGGGACGTGTGCGCTGGCCCTCGGGCTGGGTGAGCGGGTCCTCGGGATGACCAGTGAGTACGCGGGCAAGCGGGAGCAGTTCGGGTATCCGATCGCCACGTTCCAGGCGGTGGCCGTGCAGGCCGCCGACCGGTACATCGACCTGCGGGCGATGGAGGCCACGCTGTGGCAGGCGGCGTGGCGGCTCGCCTCGGGGGCGCCCGGCGCGCTGCCCGCCTCCGGGGATGTCGCGGTCGCCAAGATCTGGGCGTCGGAGGGGGTACGGCGGGTCGTGCAGACGGCACAGCATCTGCACGGCGGGTTCGGGGCGGACGTCGAGTACCCGCTGCACCGGTACCACGCCTGGGCCAAGCACCTGGAGCTGTCGCTCGGCCCGGCGGCGGCGCACGAGGAGGCGCTGGGCGACCTGCTGGCGGCGCACCCACTCGGCTGATTGGCCGGCGCCGCCCCGAAGGTCCTACAGGACGAACCCGGGCTGCCCCTCGTCCGTCACCACGGGTCGGCCCGCGGCCGCCCACACCTGCATGCCGCCGTCGACGTTCACGGCGTCGATGCCCTGCTGGACGAGGTACATCGTGACCTGGGCGGAGCGGCCGCCGGAACGGCAGATCACGTTGACGCGGCCGTCCTGCGGGGCGGCCTCGGTCAGCTCGCCGTAGCGGGCCACGAACTCACTGATGGGGATATGCAGCGCCGCTTCGGCATGACCCGCCTGCCACTCGTCGTCCTCCCGGACGTCCAGCAGGAAGTCGCCGTCCTTGAGGTCCGAGACCTCGACCGTGGGCACACCAGCTCCGAAACTCATGCCCCGACGCTACCGGACGCGTGCGCTCGCGAAACCGGCGCCCGAGCAGCGCCGACCGGCCGGCCCCCCTGGTCCAGGCGTCGGTGCGCCACCGGCCCGCTACTGCGCCAGCAGCTCCGCCAGTTCCTGTTCCCGATGGGAGACGTCCGCCAGGAGCTGTTCGGCGATCTCGTCGAGGAGGCGGTCGGGGTCGTCCGGCGCGAGCCGCAGCATCGAGCCGATCGCACCCTCCTCCAGTGCCTTGGCGACCAGCGTGAGCAGTTCCTTGCGCTGGGCGAGCCATTCGAGGCGGGCGTAGAGCTCCTCGCTGCGGCTCGGGCCGCGCTCCGCCGGTACCGGGCCCTTGGCCCACTCCTCGGCGAGCTCGCGCAGCAGCGTCTCGTCGCCGCGGGCGTAGGCGGCGTTGACGCGGGTGATGAACTCCTCGCGCCGGGCCCGCTCGGTGTCATCCGGGGCCAGGTCGGGGTGGGCCTTGCGGGCCAGTTCACGGTAGAGCTTGCGGGCCTCGTCGCTCGGGCGCACCCGCTGCGGGGGACGCACCGGCTGGTCGGTGAGCATCGCCGCGGCCTCCGGGAACAGCCCGTCGCCGTCCATCCAGCCGTGGAACAGCTCCTCGACGCCCGGCATGGGCAGGACACGGGCCCGTGCCTCCTCCGCCTTGCGCAGGTCCTCCGGGTCGCCGGTCCTCGCGGCCCTGGCCTCGGCAATCTGCGCGTCCAGCTCGTCGAGGCGGGCGTACATCGGGCCGAGCTTCTGGTGGTGCAGCCGGGAGAAGTTCTCGACCTCGACCCGGAAGGTCTCCACCGCGATCTCGTACTCGATCAACGCCTGCTCGGCGGCCCGCACGGCCCGCTCGAGCCGCGCCTCGGGCCGCGGCGCACCGTCCTCGGGCGTCGCCTGCGTCTCGCCGGCGACGCCACCTTGCTCAGCTTCCGGGCTCGTCACCCGACCAGCGTAGGCCACGGGAGGGGCAAGCCCTTCAGGGCAGCCGACGGGAACAGGGCCACGGCACTACTCAGAGCCGACTTCTCACAGCCGACCAGCCGAGCAGCCGAGCAGCCGCGCCGCCGCTCGCCCGCCGTTGCGTCGCCCCGGAACCCGCCCCGCCGGGCGCTCGCACGCCGTGACATCGCCCCGCGGGAACCCGACCCGCCGGGCACCCCTCGTGGAGCACTCCCCACAGGACACCTCTGGCCGGACGCCCCTCGCAGGACACCCCTGGCCGAGCACTCCCAGCAGGACACCCCTGGCCGGACACCCGCCGAGCACTCCCAGCACGACACCCCTGGCCGGACACCCGCCGAACACGGCACGACACCCCTGGCCGGACACCCGCCGAGCACTCCCAGCACGACACCCCTGGCCGGACACCCACCGAGCACTCCCAGCACGACACCCCTGGCCGGACACCCACCGAGCACTCCCAGCACAACACCCCTGGCCGGACACCCACCGAGCACTCCCAGCACGACACCCCTGGCCGGACGCCCCTAGCCACGAGCCTCCGGGCAGTCCGCCCCCACCCACTCCGCCGCCAGATCCCGGCACGCCACCACCAGCGTCCCCGGTCTGCAGGCGATCTCGTGCGTGCAGCCGTCGGCGTGCGGCAGCAGCTCGTCGAGGATCACGTCCCCGAGGGCACTCACGTCGCTGATGTCCAGGACGTCCACCTGGAAGCGGGAGACGCCGGTGTAGCGGACGAGGAGGTCCTCGTCGTGCTTGAAGCAGTTGTGCCCGAAGCGGAGCTCGATCTCGTCGTCGCCGGTCCGGCGCACCCCCTGCGGCCTGAGGTCCTTCACGCACCGCTTGCCGTGGAAGTCGTAGTGGGCCGGGTCCGTGGCGAACGCCCGTGCCCCCGGCGGCAGTTGCTCCGCCAGCACCGGCAGCCGCGCCAGATAGGGCCGTGGGTCGACGACCCCGGTCACCTCCCCGTCCCGCCCGTCGAGGTCGACGTACTTCACCAGACGCTCCTCACCGATCCGACGCTTCTGACGCCCCTGTCTCCGCCGTCACACCCCTGTCTCCGCCGCGACCCTCCCCGCCCGCACCGCCGTCACCAGCTCCGTGTGATCCGCCTCGGTCCGGTCCGCGTACGCCACCGCGAAGTCGGCGATCGCCTCGTCCAGTTCCTCGTTCTTGCCGCAGTACCCGGCGATCAGGCGCGGGTCGGCGCTGTGGGAGTGGGCGCGGGCCAGGAGGGCACCGGTCATGCGGCCGTAGTCGTCGATCTGGTCGGCGGCCAGGGCCGCGGGGTCGACGCTGCCCTTGCGGTTGCGGAACTGGCGAACCTGGAAGGGCTGTCCGTCGATCGAGGTCCAGCCCAGCAGGATGTCGCTGACGACCTGCATGCGCTTCTGGCCGAGGACCACCCGGCGGCCCTCGTGCTCGACGACCGGTGCCTCGAAGCCGGCGGTCACCAGGTGCGGTACCAGCGCCGAGGGCCGGGACTCCTTCACCTGCAACACCAGAGGCTCCCCCCGATGGTCCAGCAACAACACCACGTACGAGCGCGTCCCCACGCTGCCCGTGCCCACGATCCGGAACGCCACGTCGTGCACCGCGTGCCGCGCCAGCAGCGGGAGACGGTCCTCGGAGAGGGTCTCCACGTACTGCTCAAGGGACGCCGTCACCGCCGCCGCCTCCGCGTCGCCCACCCGCCGCAGCACCGGCGCCGCGTCGACGAAGCGGCGTCCGCCCTCGTCCGTCGCCTCCGTCGACTTCGCCGCGAAGCGCCCGCTGGTGTTGGCTCGCGCCTTCTCCGAGACCCGCTCCAGCGTGCCGAGCAGGTCGTGGGCGTCGGTGTGGGAGACGAGCTCCTCGTCCGCGATCGCGTTCCACGCGTCCAGCACCGGAAGCCTGGCCAGCAGCCGCATGGTGCGGCGGTAGGCGCCGGTCGCGTCGTAGGCGGCCTTGCGGCACTGGTCCTCGTCGGCGCCGGCCTCCCGGCCGGCGAGCACCAGGGAGGCGGCGAGCCGCTTGAGATCCCACTCCCAGGGACCGCTGACCGTCTCGTCGAAGTCGTTCAGGTCGATGACCAGCTCGCCGCGCGCGTCCCCGTACAGACCGAAGTTCGCGGCATGCGCGTCCCCGCAGATCTGCGCGCGGATCCTCGTCATCGGCGTCCGCGCGAGGTCGTACGCCATCAGGCCCGCCGAGCCGCGCAGGAAGGCGAACGGCGTGGCCGCCATCCGGCCCGCCCTTATCGGCGTGAGCTCGGGGATACGGCCGCGGTGGGACTCCTCGATCGCGGCGACCGCGTCGGGCCGGGCGCCGTCGAGGTCGAGCGCCGCGTGCGTATGGCGCGGGACCAGCTTGCGCAGCGCCTTGCCCTCGTCCTTGGGCGACCCCTCCACGGGCCACTCGGCGAATCCCCGCACCCGGGGCACCCGGCGCACGCTCGCCCCCGCAACACCCTCAGTCACACCGACCGCCTCCCCCGCACATCCGTATGCACGCACTCATGAACATCAACTCGTGCAGACCGTACAGCCGGTGGCCGAAACCCGTCACACCCTGTGGACAACTGACCGGTCACCGACCGGATGACCGACCCTGTGGACAACTGACCGGCCGGCCGACTCACGCCCGCAGATACGCCAGCACGGCCAGCACCCGCCGGTGGGTCCCGTCGGCCGGCGGCAGGTCCAGCTTCGCGAGGATCGCCCCGATGTGCTTGCCCACGGCCGCCTCGGAGACGACGAGTTCACGGGCGATCGCCCCGTTGGACCTGCCCTCCGCGATCAGGGCGAGGACCTCCCGCTCGCGCGGGGTGAGCCGCTCCAGCGGGTCGCGGCGGCGCCGCAGCAGCTGCCGTACGACTTCGGGGTCGAGGACCGTGCCGCCGTCGGCGACCTCGCACAGGGCGTCGACGAACTCCTCGACCTGGCCGACCCGGTCCTTGAGCAGGTAGCCGACTGCGGTGCCGTCGCCGGAGTCGAGGAGTTCGGCGGCGTACGTCCGCTGCACGTACTGGCTGAGCACCAGGACCGGAAGGGCGGGCCGGCTCTCGCGCAGGCGGATCGCGGCGTGCAGGCCCTCGTCCTGGAAGCCGGGCGGCATCCGGACGTCCGTCACGACGATGTCGGGGGTGTGCTCCTCGACGGCGGCGACGAGCGCCCCGGCGTCGCCGACCGCCGCGACGACCTCGTGGCCGCAGCGGGCGAGCAGGCCGATGAGGCCCTCGCGCAGCAGCACGCTGTCCTCGGCCAGTACTACGCGGAGCGATCGGCCCCCTCGGTCAACTCGCAAGGAAACTCCACCCGCAGCAAGGTCGGTCCGCCGGTCGGGCTGGACAGGGAGAGTCTGCCATCCAGCACCGACACCCGGTCCGCGAGTCCGGTCAGTCCGCTGCCCGCCGAGGGGTCGGCGCCGCCGCGGCCGTCGTCCCGCACTTCGAGCAGCAGCCGTCCCTCGCGGTGGCCGCCGCGCACCTCGGCGCGGTGGGCGCCGCTGTGTCTGGCGATGTTGGCGAGGGCCTCGCAGACCACGAAGTAGGCGGCGGCCTCGACCGACTGGTCGAGCCGTCCCGGCACCGTCAGATCGACGTCGACGGGGACCACGGAGCGGTCGGCGGCGTCGGCGACGGCGGCGGGCAGGCCGTGGTCGGCGAGGACCTTGGGGTGGATGCCGTGGATGAGTTCGCGGAGCTCGGCCAGGGCCCTGCCCGCCTGGTCGTGGGCCTTGGCGAGCTGCTCGGCGAGGGGGCCGGGCGGGGCGTCGAGGCGGGCCAGCCCGAGGGTCATGGTCAGGGCGACGAGGCGTTGCTGGGCGCCGTCGTGCAGATCGCGTTCGATGCGCCGGCGTTCCGCCTCGAAGGCGTCCACCAACCGCACGCGGGAACGGCTCAGTTCGACCACCCTGGCATCCAACTCGCCGTCCCCGGAAGCGATCAGCAGACGGGTGAGCGCGGCCCTGGCCCCGGCCAGGACACCCAGCGCATAGCCGCCGAGCGTCAGGAGCAGCAGCCCGAGTACGCCGACCGCCCACGCCGTCGGCCATGTCGTGACCGTCCACTGCTTGAGCACCTTCGTCTGCTGCCCGGCGCCGGCGGGATGCTGGTGCGGGAGAACGCGGCCGCGGGCATCCGCCGTACCGCAGCCGTTGCGGCTCCCGTCCTGGTCACGGTCGCCCTCACGGGTTCCCTGCTCGGCGCGACCGCCACGCTGAACGAGGCCAGGGCCACCGAGACGCGCGAGCGGACCACCGCCGCCTTCGTGGTCACCCCGCCCGGGGACACGGGCTTCGACACGGCGACCGTGCGGAAGCTGCGGGCGGTGCAGGGCGCGGAGGTGTCCGTGACCTCGTCGAGCGCCGTGTACGTCCTGGAGGACGGGGTGGCCCTCGTCAGGTCCGAGGCCCGCGCGGCCGATCCGGGCCCGCTCGAAAGGACGGCCGAGCTGCCGCTGGCGGCCGGGAAGGTGAGCGGCCTCGACGACGCGTCGATCATCGTCAACGAGGAGTGGGCTCAGCACACCGTCGGGCAGAGCGTCGACGTGTGGCTCGGTGACGGCACGAAGAAGTCCCTGCGGATCGCCGCGGTCATGACGACCGGCACCGGCGACAACGGCGTCTACGTCACCCCGGCCAACGCCCCCGGCGCGCGCGTGGACCGCGTCGACGTGGCCCTCACGGACGGCGCCGACGCCACCACCGTGGCCGCCGCGCTGCGGAACACGGTCGGCGCGGTCGGCGGGCACGTCCTCACCAAGGAGCAGTGGGTGCGCGCGAGTTACCCGAAGACCGACCGGACCACCCGGTACGGCTTCCTGCTGGTCCTCGGCATCGCCCTGCTCTACACCGGCATCTCCCTGGCCAACACCATGGTCATGGCGACCTCCGACCGGGTCCGCGACCTGGCCGTGCTGCGGCTGGCCGGGGCCACCCGGTGGCAGGTGCTGCGCCTGGTCGGCGCCGAGGCGCTGACGGTGGTCACGGTCGGCGGGGTGCTGGGGCTGTCGGCCACCGCGCTCGATCTGCTGGGCCTGTGGAGCGCTCTCGGCCTGCTGTCGGTGTGGAGCCCGGTTCTGATCCCGTGGGCGCAGCTCGGAGCGGCTGTGGGCGCCTGCGCGGTGCTCGCCGTGATGTTCTCCGTGGCCCCCGCCGCCCTCGCCCTGCGGCGCCGACCAGGGGAACGGGTCGGCGCCCGGTGACCGGGCTCACGTGAGAAAGACCTCACACCCGACACCCCCCGCCCCGGACAACGCGGAAGCCCCCAGGTCTGGGACCTGGGGGCTTCCGGCTGGTGCGCGAGGGGGGAGTTGAACCCCCACGCCCTTGCGGGCACTGGAACCTGAATCCAGCGCGTCTGCCTATTCCGCCACCCGCGCATTGGGTGTGTCTCCGGCCCCGTCCCCCTTGGGTTTGGCGCCTTCCGACACGCAGAACATTAGCACGCTGGCCGGGGTGGGTTCACATCGCTTTCCACGGGGCAGCCGCCGACCAGGGAGGTCGTGCGAACCGGTCGCCGGCCGACCCGCGCTCGGAGTCGTGCGTTCCGTATCAGGGAGTGCCGGTTCTCGTATCAACCTCGTACCGGTACGGCCCGTCTCCCCAGGAGCCGGGTCAGGTCCACAGTCAGGTGCGGGACACTTGTCTGCGGCCGCCTCTACGATCCTGGGCAGAAGGAGTTCGAGGGACGAGTTCGAAGGGGAGCTTCGGAGGGAACTTCCGGAGGGAACTTTCGACAGTCGTCGACACCCGTCGACGGGGCCGACAGGGGGAACCAGCCGATTCACCGGCGCGTGGATACGATCAGTAAGCAGTACCAGGCACGACACAGTGGCAACGACGGAGGAGGTGCCCCATGGGAGTCCTGAAGAAGTTCGAGCAACGCCTCGAAGGTCTGGTCAACGGCACCTTCGCCAAGGTGTTCAAGTCCGAGGTCCAGCCCGTGGAGATCGCAGGCGCGCTCCAGCGCGAGTGCGACAACAACGCGACGATCTGGAACCGCGACCGGACCGTCGTACCCAACGACTTCATCGTGGAGCTGAGCGCCCCCGACTTCGAGCGCCTCAGCCCCTACTCCGGCCAGCTCGGCGACGAGCTCGCCGGCATGGTGCGCGACTACGCCAAGCAGCAGCGCTACACCTTCATGGGCCCCATCAAGGTCAACCTGGAGAAGGCCGAGGACCTCGACACCGGCCTGTACCGGGTGCGCAGCCGTACGCTCGCCTCCTCCACCAACCAGCAGGCCCCCGGGAGAGCCGCTCCGGCGGCGCCCCCGGCCGCGGGCCGGCCCGGCGGCTACGGCTATCCGCCCGCCGCCGCCCCGCCCATGCCGGCCGCACCGCCGCCGGGAGGCCCCCGCGGCTCCGCGCCCTATCTCCAGTCGGCCCCGGCCGCCCCGGCGGCCGGTGTGCGGATGCGCTACTGGGTGGAGATCAACGGCGCCCGCCATCAGATCTCCCGCCCGACGTTGGTGATGGGCCGCAGCACCGAAGCCGACGTGCGGATCGACGACCCCGGCGTATCCCGCCGGCACTGTGAGATCCGGACCGGAACGCCCTCGACGATCCAGGATCTCGGGTCCACCAACGGCATCGTGGTGGACGGGCAGCACACCACCCGCGCTACGCTCCGCGACGGCTCGCGGATCGTCGTGGGCAGCACCACCATCATTTACCGGCAAGCCGAAGGGTGAAGCGGGGGCAATGTCAGAGCTGACCCTCACGGTCATGCGGCTGGGTTTCCTGGCCGTACTGTGGCTGTTCGTGATCGTGGCCGTGCAGGTCATCCGCAGCGACCTGTTCGGTACGCGTGTCACCCAGCGCGGGTCACGGCGCGAGGCCAACCGGCCACAGCAGGCCGCCCGGCAGCAGGCGGCACCGCCGCCCCAGCGCCAGCAGGCCACGGGCGGGCGCCAGCGCCGCAACGCCCCCACCAAGCTGGTCGTGTCCGAGGGCACCCTCACCGGCACCACCGTCGCGCTCCAGGGCCAGACGATCACCCTGGGCCGGGCGCACGACAGCACGATCGTGCTGGACGACGACTACGCCTCCAGCCGCCATGCCAGGATCTACCCGGACCGCGACGGCAACTGGATCGTCGAGGACCTGGGTTCCACCAACGGCACGTACCTCGACCGGAGCCGGCTCACGACCCCCACGCCGATTCCGCTGGGCGCGCCGATCCGCATCGGCAAGACAGTCATCGAGCTGCGGAAGTAGTGCTACGTCATGAAAGAGCGCGAGCGGAGCGAGCACGCAGCGGCGGCCGACATCCACGGCCCCGACGCGCTCCCGACCGGAGGGTGGGCACCGTGCGGATGTACCCGGAGCCGACGGGCGAGGTGCGCATGAGTCTGTCACTGCGCTTCGCCGCCGGATCGCACAAAGGCATGATCCGCGAGGGCAACGAGGACTCCGGATACGCCGGCCCGCGCCTGCTCGCGATCGCCGACGGCATGGGCGGCGCCGCCGCGGGTGAGGTCGCCTCCTCCGAGGCCATCTCCACCATCGTCGCCCTCGACGAGGACGTGCCCGGCTCCGACCTCCTCACCTCCCTCGGCACCGCCGTGCAGCGCGCCAACGACCAGCTGCGCGCCATGGTCGAGGAGGACCCCCAGCTGGAGGGCATGGGCACCACGCTCACCGCCCTCCTGTGGACCGGCCAGCGCCTCGGCCTGGTCCACGTCGGCGACTCGCGCGCGTACCTGCTGCGCGACGGCGTCCTCACCCAGATCACGCAGGACCACACCTGGGTGCAGCGCCTGGTCGACGAGGGCCGCATCACCGAGGAAGAGGCCACCACCCACCCCCAACGCTCCCTCCTCATGCGGGCGTTGGGCAGCGGCGAGCACGTCGAGCCCGACCTCTCCATCCGCGAGGTCCGCGCCGGCGACCGCTACCTGATCTGCTCCGACGGCCTCTCCGGCGTCGTCTCCCACCAGACCCTCGAGGACACCCTCGCCAGCTACCAGGGCCCCCAGGAGACCGTCCAGGAGCTCATCCAGCTCGCTCTGCGCGGCGGCGGCCCCGACAACATCACCGTCATCGTCGCCGACGTCCTCGACCTGGACACCGGAGACACCCTCGCCGGGCAGCTCTCCGACACCCCGGTCGTCGTCGGCGCCGTCGCCGAGAACCAGAACCACCTGCACGACCCCGGCTTCATGGAGACCCCTGCCGGCCGCGCCTCCGGCCTCGGCCGGCAGGTGCCCGGACAGGGCGGAGGCGGCGAGTTCGGGCCGCCCGGCTCCGGCGACACCACCGGCTACATCCCGGCGGGCAGCTTCGGCGACTACACCGACGAAGACTTCGTCAAGCCGCGCAAGGGCCGCAAATGGCTGAAGAGATCCTTCTACAGCGTCCTCGCCCTCGCCGTCATCGGCGGCGGACTCTACGGCGGCTACCGCTGGACGCAGACCCAGTACTACGTCGGCACCAACGGCACGCATGTCGCCCTCTACCGGGGCATCAGCCAGGACCTGGCCTGGGTGTCCCTGTCGAAGGTCGAGAAGGACCACCCCGAGATCGAACTCAAGTACCTGCCGCCCTACCAGCAGAAGCAGGTCAAGAGCACCATCGCCGAGGGCGGCCTCAAGGACGCCCGGCAGAAGGTCGACGAGCTGGCCGTGCAGGCCTCCGCCTGCAAGAAGCAGTCCGAGCAGCAGGCGGCCGAGTCCAAGCAGAACTCCAAGACCGGTCAGGGCGAGGCCGGTGGCACCACGGGAACCACCCACACCTCTGTCACGTCCAAGGCCACGTCGTCACCGAAGCCATCGTCGACGCCGTCGAAGTCCCCGAGCCCGAACCCGTCCGCGACCACCGCCACTCCCAGCCCCGGCCCCAGCCTCTCGGAGGAGGAGCAGAAGGTCGTCTCGATGTGCGGTAAGCAGTAGGCAAGCCGTGAGAGGCCCCGTCACACGATGAGCAGTACTACGAACACACCGACGCACCACACGTCCACGATCGGCGCCATCGGTGCACCGAGCAGACGCAACACCGAGCTCGCCATGCTGGTGTTCGCCGTCGTCATCCCGGTGTTCGCCTACGCCAACGTGGGCCTGGCCATCGACGACAAGGTGCCGGCCGGTCTGCTCGGCTACGGTCTGGGCCTCGGTCTGCTCGCCGGCGTCGCCCATCTCGTCGTACGGAAGTTCGCCCCGTACGCGGACCCCCTGCTGCTGCCCCTGGCCACGCTCCTCAACGGACTCGGCCTCGTCGCCATCTGGCGCCTCGACCAGTCCAAGCTGCTGCAGTCCATCGGAGTCGCCGGCGGCAAGGCGACCAACCAGCTGATCTACACCGCCCTGGGCATCGCCCTGTTCGTCGTCGCGCTGATCTTCCTCAAGGACCACCGCGTCCTGCAGCGCTACACCTACATCTCCATGGCGGGCGCGCTGGTCCTGCTGCTGCTCCCACTGGTCCCGGGCCTCGGCGCCAATGTGTACGGCGCCAAGATCTGGATCCAGGTCGGCAGCTTCACCATCCAGCCCGGTGAGTTCGCAAAGATCGTGCTGGCCATCTTCTTCGCCGGCTACCTGATGGTGAAGCGGGACGCGCTCGCCCTCGCCAGCCGCCGCTTCATGGGCCTGTACCTGCCGCGTGGCCGCGACCTCGGCCCGATCATCGTCGTCTGGATGATCTCGATCCTCATCCTGGTCTTCGAGACCGACCTCGGTACGTCGCTGCTGTTCTTCGGAATGTTCGTCATCATGCTGTACGTCGCCACCGAGCGGACCAGCTGGATCGTCTTCGGTCTGCTGATGTCCGCGGTCGGCGCCGTCGGCGTGGCGAGTTTCGAGCCGCACATCCAGACCCGTGTCCAGGCCTGGCTCAACCCGCTGCACGAGTACAAGCTCAGCCAGTCCGGCAGCCACGACGGCATCCTCCACTCCGAGCAGGCCATGCAGGCCCTGTGGGCCTTCGGCTCCGGCGGCACTCTCGGCACCGGCTGGGGCCAGGGCCACTCCGAGCTGATCCGCTTCGCCGCCAACTCCGACTTCATCCTCGCCACCTTCGGCGAGGAGCTGGGCCTGGCCGGCCTCATGGCGATCCTGCTGATCTACGGCCTGATCGTGGAGCGCGGTATCCGCACCGCCCTCGCCGCCCGCGACCCCTTCGGCAAGCTGCTCGCCGTCGGCCTCTCCGGCGCCTTCGCCCTCCAGGTCTTCGTCGTCGCGGGCGGCGTCATGGGGCTGATCCCGCTGACCGGTATGACGATGCCGTTCCTGGCGTACGGAGGTTCCTCCGTCATCGCCAACTGGGCCCTCATCGGCATCCTCATCAGAATCAGCGACACCGCGCGCCGGCCGGCGCCCGCGCCCGCCATGAACCCCGACGCCGAGATGACCCAGGTGGTCCGCCCGTCATGAACAAGCCCCTGCGCCGGATCGCCATCTTCTGCGGCCTGCTCGTCCTCGCCCTGCTCGTCCGGGACAACTGGCTCCAGTACGTCAAGGCCGACAGCCTGAAGGACGACAAGCTGAACCGCCGTGTCACGATCGCCCGCTACTCCACCCCGCGCGGCGACATCATCGTCGACGGTGACCCCATCACCGGGTCCACCACGACCAGCACCAGCGGCCTCAACGACCTGAAGTACAAGCGCACCTACAAGAACGGTCCCATGTGGGCGCCGGTCACCGGGTTCGCCTCACAGGCCTTCGGCGCCACCCAGTTGGAGAGCATCGACGACGGCATCCTCTCCGGCACCGACGACCGCCTCTTCTTCCGCAACACGCTCGACATGATCACGGGCAAGGAGAAGCAGGGCGGCAACGTCGTCACCACCCTCAACGCCGCCGCGCAGAAGGCCGCCTACAACGGCCTCAAGGCCCAGGGCGGCAAGGGCGCCGTCGCCGCGATCGACCCGTCCACCGGCAAGATCCTGGCACTGGCCTCGTACCCCTCGTACGACCCCTCCACCTTCGCCGGCAACTCCACGTCCACGGACTCCAAGGCCTGGATCGCGCTCCAGAAGAAGAACAACACCAACGACCCGATGCTCAACCGGGCCCTGCGCGAGACCTACCCGCCGGGCTCCACCTTCAAGGTGGTCACCGCCGCGGCCGCGCTGGAGAACGGGCTGTACAACTCCGCCGACGAGAACACCGACTCGCCGCTGCCCTACATCATGAAGGGCACCCGGACCGAGCTGAAGAACGAGGGCAGCATCCCCTGCAAGAACGCGACGATGCGGATCGCTCTTCGCTACTCCTGCAACACCGTGTTCGGCAAGATCGGCTCCGACCTCGGCAACGCCAAGATGCTGGCCGAGGCGAAGAAGTTCGGCTTCGACGCGGAGCAGTTCACGCCGGTCCGCTCCAGTGCCTCGGTCTTCTCCGACAACATGAACCCGTCGCAGACCGCGCTGTCCTCGATCGGCCAGTTCAACACCGCCGCGACCCCGCTGCAGATGGCCATGGTCGCCTCCGCGGTCGCCAACAACGGCAAGCTGATGAAGCCGTACATGGTCGACAAGCTCCAGTCGTCCAACCTCGACACGATCTCGCAGACCGACCCCGAGGAGCTCAGCCAGCCCCTCTCCGCGAAGAACGCGCAGATCCTGCAGTCGATGATGGAGACGGTCGTCAAGGAGGGCACGGGTACGCGTGCGCAGATCGACGGTGTCACCGTGGGCGGCAAGACCGGTACCGCCCAGCACGGCGTGGAGAACAGCGCGAACCCCTATGCCTGGTTCATCTCCTACGCCAAGCTCAGCGACGGCAGCTCGCCGGTCGCCGTGGCCGTGGTCATCGAGGACGACAAGGCCAACCGCGACGACATCTCCGGCGGCGGCCTCGCCGCCCCGATCGCGAAGAGCGTGATGGAGGCGGTCATCGGCTCCAAGAAGTGACCCCGCTCACGTCGCCTTCACATCGGTGCACGTTGCGATACCGGTCCTGTATCGGCTGACGCACTTGGACAGGTCACACAAACCCAGCCGGGTACGGTAGGCCCGGACGGCAGCCTCCGACCACACACCCGTGTCGGTCGGGACCGACGGAGAGGGCTGGTAGGAAGCTATGGAAGAGCCGCGTCGCCTCGGCGGCCGGTACGAGCTGGGCCAGGTGCTCGGCCGCGGTGGCATGGCGGAGGTCTACCTCGCCCATGACACCCGGCTCGGCCGCACCGTGGCAGTGAAGACGCTGCGCGCGGACCTCGCGCGCGACCCGTCCTTCCAGGCCCGGTTCCGCCGGGAGGCCCAGTCGGCCGCCTCGCTCAACCATCCCGCGATCGTCGCGGTCTACGACACGGGCGAGGACTACATCGACGGGGTCTCGATCCCGTACATCGTCATGGAGTACGTAGACGGCTCGACGCTTCGCGAGCTGCTCCACTCCGGCCGCAAACTCCTGCCCGAGCGCGCGATGGAAATGACCATCGGCATCCTCCAGGGCCTGGAGTACGCCCACCGCAGTGGCATCGTCCACCGCGACATCAAGCCGGCCAACGTCATGCTGACCCGCAACGGCCAGGTCAAGGTCATGGACTTCGGCATCGCCCGCGCCATGGGCGACTCCGGCATGACGATGACGCAGACCTCGGCGGTCATCGGCACGGCGCAGTATCTGTCGCCGGAACAGGCCAAGGGCGAGCAGGTGGACGCCCGCTCCGACCTGTACTCGACGGGCTGCCTGCTCTATGAGCTCCTGACGGTCCGCCCGCCCTTCGTCGGCGACTCCCCGGTCGCCGTCGCGTACCAGCACGTACGCGAAGAAGCGCAGCCGCCGTCGGTCTTCGACCCCGAGATCACGCCCGAGATGGACTCCATCGTCCTCAAGGCACTGGTCAAGGACCCCAACTACCGCTACCAGTCCGCCGACGAGATGCGCGCCGACATCGAGGCCTGCCTCGACGGCCAGCCCGTCGCGGCCACCGCGGCCATGGGCTCGGTCGGCTACGGCGCCTACCCCGACGACCAGCCGACCACGGCCCTGCGCTCCACGGACGCCGGCGCCACGTCGATGCTGCCGCCGATGAACCCGGACGACGGGGGTTACGGCTACGACGACCGCGTCGACCGGCGCCGCCAGAAGAAGTCCAACACCTCCACGATCCTGCTGGTCGTGGCGGGCATCCTGGTCCTGGTCGGAGCGATCCTGATCGGCAAGTGGGCGTTCAGCGGCAACAACGCCGCCGACGACACGGTGTCGGTGCCCAACCTCGTCGGCGTGGCCCAGGCCGACGCCGAGAACCAGCTGAAGAACATCGACCTCAAGGTGGGGACGGTCAAGAAGCAGCCCTGCGAGGCCCAGACCAAGGGCAACGTCTGCTCCCAGGACCCGGGCAAGGGCACGAACCTCAAGAAGGGCGAGGCCGTCAACCTCGTGGTGTCGACCGGCGCCCCGAAGGTCCAGGTGCCCAGCGTGATCGGCCTGAGCCTCGACGACGCCAAGGCGAAGCTCGAGGGCGACGACTACCAGTTCAAGGTCGAGACGAAGACCCGTGAGTCCACGGAGACCGCGAACCAGGTCCTCGACCAGAACCCGATCGGCGGCAAGCAGGTGCAGAAGGGTTCGACGATCACCCTCACCATCGCCAAGGCCGCGGAGACGGTCGCGGTACCGGACGTCTCCGGCCAGAGCTGCGACGACGCAAAGTCCGCACTCTCGGACGTCGGCCTGACCGGCAACTGCGTCAACACGCCCACCACCGACGACTCGCAGGACGGCAAGGTCATCTCGACCAACCCGACGATCGGCACCCAGGTCAAGAAGAACACCGCGGTCCAGCTCAACATCGGCCAGAAGCAGGACACCCAGGTCCAGGTCCCGAACATCCAGGGCCAGACCCTGAAGAACGCCAAGCAGGCGCTTCAGCAGGCGGGCCTCCAGGTCGGCAACATCCAGGGCTCCCAGGACGACAACGCCATCGTCCTCAGCTCGGACCCGAGCCAGGGCAGCACGGTCAACCAGGGCACCTCGGTCAACCTCGTCGCCGTACAGAACGGCGGCAACAACGGCGGAAACAACGGCGGCACCAACTTCTTCGGAGGCGTCACCGGAACCGCGTACCGCACGGAGAACTGACCCACCACCGCCCACAACACCGAGAGCCCCGGCCCCTGTTCACACAGGGTGCCGGGGCTCTCGAATGTCTCGCCGGGGCTCTCGTATGTCTCCAAAGCTGCCCCACCGAACATCCGATGGGCGTCGCCTCGTCGTCCAGTGCAAGAGGTACGCGCTCTACCTCACCATCAGAAACGCTGGAGGAGTGGAGCGCCGGGGAGCCGCTGAAGATCCTGGAGCAGGCACCGCCTGATCGAAAGAGACCATCCCGCAAGGAGCTCAGTCACCGCAGTTCCTTGGGCAGCGTCCGTTTGCTGTCCACCTTCTGCACCCGCACCAACTCTCCCCACACCACATACCGATACCGAGACGTGTACACCGGCGTGCAGGTGGTCAGCGTGATGTAGTGGCCGGCCGTCTTCTTGCCGGACTCCTTGGGGACCTGGGACAGGACCTTCACGTTGTACTTCGAGGTCTCGTCCAGGACGTCGTAGACCTTGTAGACGTACCACTTGTCCCGCGTCTCGAAGACGATCGGGTCGCCCTTCTTCAGCTTGTCGATGTTGTGGAATTTCGCCCCGTGGCCGTCCCGGTGGGCGGCGAGAGTGAAGTTGCCCTTCTTGCCTGTCATGGGGAGCATCGCCTTGACCGGGTCCGTGTAGTAGCCGGCCACGCCCTCGTTGAGGACCTCCGTCGACGTGCCCTTCTCCACCAGGACCTCGCCGTTCTTCATGGCGGGGACGTGCAGGAAGCCGATGCCGTTCTTGGTGTTGAGCGCGCCGGGGCCGCTCGGCTCCTGGGCCCAGGTGTCACGGACCTTGTCGGCCTGTTTGTCCGCGGCCCGGTCGGCGACGACGTTCGTCCACCAGAGCGAGTAGACGACGAAGAGGCCGAGGACCAGGCCCGCCGTGATGAGGAGCTCGCCGAAGACGCTGACCGCCATGGCGATACGGCCCGTGCCACGCCGGCGGCCGGCCGGAGGCACCGTCGGCGCGTCGGTTTCCTCTTGTGTGTCGTCGGTGGTCGCTGCCACAGTCTCATCTGCCCTTACTGGACGAGCGCATCCGGCTTGCCCTTGCTGCGCGGCCGTTCCTCGACCATCTTGCCCCAGACGATCAACCGGTACTTGCTGGTGTACTCCGGCGTACAGGTGGTCAGGGTGATGTAGCGGCCCGGTCCGGTGAAACCCGACTGCGGCGGCACAGGACTGATCACGCTCGTGTTGCTCGGCGCCGTCACCGGCAGCATCGACGTCATCTTGTAGACGTAGTACTCGTCCTGCGTCTCCACGACGACCTCGTCGCCCGCCTTGAGCCTGTTGATGTACCTGAACGGCTCACCGTGCGTGTTCCGATGGCCGGCCAGCGCGAAGTTGCCCGTCTTCGCCGACGGCATCGCCGTCTTCAACTTGCCCTCGCTGTAGTGCCCGACCATGCCCTTGTCCAGAACCTTCTTGTTGCTGACGCCCTCGGCGATCGGCACGACCACGTCCAGCTTGGGAATGTGGAGGATCGCGAAGCCCTGCCCCGGCTCGAACTCCCCCGGTGCACGCTTCCCGCTCGCCCAGTCCTTCTGCAGACTGCTGGTCTCCTTGTCCGCCTGCGCGTGCGCCCGCACGTTCGTCCACCACAGCTGGTAGGAGACGAACAGCAGCATCAGCACACCGGTGGTGATGAACACCTCACCGATCGCCCGGCTCGCCAGAACACCCGCGCTGGGCTTGCGCGCACGAGCCTGCCGACGGGCCTCGACACGGGACAGCGGAGCGTCCGAGGCGGCGGAATCAGCGGATTCGGAGGCCTCGGCGGACTCCGACGCCGCGTGCGCGCCCCCATGGCGCCCATGACGGCGCTTGGCGGCCTTTCTCCGGGCCGCTCGACCACCCGTCGGGGTTCCAGTGGCAGATGTGACTCCCGATGCGTCAGACGGCGACAGGGAGGCTCCGGGCGGCGGATCCGGTATCCGCAGCGCCACCGTCTCCTCGTCGATGGGTGGCAGAAACGTCGGATCGGTCGCCTGCTGCCCGACCGCCCACTCGTCCTGCTGCCCGACCGGACCGACCTGACTCGCCTGATCAACGTGACCAACGTGCCCGACCGGGCCGCCCTGTTGCCCGACGGACCACTCACCCTGCCCGGCAGACCCGCCCGAACCGTCGGCCCACTCCTCGAACGCACCGGACGCCTCGTAGGGCTCCTGCCCGTACAAGGCGTCGGACTCGCGCTCGGGGCGCAGTGCGGTCACGCCGTGGCCCTGCCCACCACCGGGGCGAGCCCCACCGACCTCGCCACCGCACCCTCGTCCCCGCACTCCACCAGCCAGTTGGCCAGCATCCGGTGCCCATGCTCGGTCAGCACCGACTCAGGGTGGAACTGCACACCCTCGACCGGGAGTTCACGGTGCCGCAGCCCCATGATGATCCCGTCGTGCGTACGGGCGGTCACTTCGAGTTCGGCGGGAACCGTCTCCGGTTCGGCCGCGAGAGAGTGGTACCGAGTCGCCGTGAAGGGCGTCGGCAGGCCCGCGAAGACGCCCTTGCCCCCGTGCTCCACCAGCGAGGTCTTGCCGTGCAGCAGCTCCGGGGCACGGTTCACCACACCGCCGTACGCCACCTGCATCGACTGCATGCCCAGGCACACACCGAAGACCGGGACACCCGTCGCCGCGCAGTGCCGCACCATCTCGATGCAGACCCCCGCCTCCTCCGGCGTCCCCGGACCCGGCGACAGCAGCACACCGGCGAAGCCGTCCTGGGCGTGCGCCGTCGACACCTCGTCGTTGCGGAGCACCTCGCACTCGGCGCCCAGCTGGTACAGGTACTGGACCAGGTTGAAGACGAAGCTGTCGTAGTTGTCCACGACGAGAATGCGCGCGCTCACTGGTTGTTCACCGTCACATCGTTGAAGGGCAGCAGCGGTTCGGCCCACGGGAAGACGTACTGGAAGAGGACATAGACCACCAGTAGGACGAGCGCGAGCGAGATCAGCGCCCTCACCCACACGTTCCCCGGCAGATGCCGCCAGATCCAGCCGTACATGCCGTCCCTTCCGTTCCATCACGGCACCAGACTCACGCCGTACTCGCACCAGACTAGCGGCGCAACGCCGCCGGTTTGCCTTCGTCCACAGGCTGTGTGCTGTCCAGATGCCCCCACACGATGAGCCGATGGCTGTGCCCCCACTCCGGATCGCACGTGGTCAGCGTGAGATATCGACCCGCGCGCGTGTACCCCGACTTACGTGGCACGGGGTCGATCACCTCAATGTCCGTGGGAACGGTTTTGTAGGGCCCTTTGTCGATCCGATACGTGTACCAGGTCGTCCCGTCGGTCAGCACCACTGCGTCCCCCGGCCGCAGCTTCGGGAAGTCCACGAACGGATCGCCGTACGTACGCCGATGCCCCGCCACCGCGAAGTTCCCCACCTGCCCGAGCTGCGCGGTGTTGGCGTAGTGCCCGAGCCCCTTCTTCAGGGTGTTCACCGCGGTGTTCTCCAGCACCGGCTTGTTCCACGTGAAACCAAGCCGCGGGATGTACATGATCGCGAACGGCTTCCCCGCCGCGTACGGCGCCGGCATGGCCGGAGCGGCGGAACTCCTGCCCGTACCCCCACCCGTACTCCCCGCCGTACTCCCGGCCGTCGACTTCGGCGCCGCCGTCCGCTTCGCCCACTGATCGTGCAGCACATCGATCTGGTGGTTCATCGCCCCGTCCGCCCGCACCCCGGTCCAGAAGAGCACGTACACGACGAAGAGGCAGATCAGCGCCCCGACGGTGATGCACAGTTCGCTGACCGTCCTGACGACAACGCGCACCGGCAGCTCCTGAACGGCTCAGTTCACTCCACGGGCTGGGCGTAGTGCAGATCCACTGTGCCCGAGTAGCCGGGCAGAGTCACCGTCCCGTCGTGGGTCACTTTCCAGCCGAGACCGTAGACATTCACGTAGACCATGTAGTTCTGGATCGCCGTGGAGTCCGACAGAGCCTTGTTCAGCTTGTCGGGGTCGCCGATCGCCGTGATCTTGTACGGCGGCGAGTAGACCCGGCCCTGCAGGATCAGCGTGTTGCCCACGCAGCGCACGGCGCTGGTGGAGATCAGCCGCTGGTCCATGACCTTGATGCCCTTGGCACCGCCCAGCCACAGGGCGTTCACCACGGCCTGCAGGTCCTGCTGGTGGATGACCAGGTAGTCGGGCTGCGGCTCGGGATAGCCGGGGAGCTTGGCGGTGGCGTTCGGCGGGGCGTCGTTGAGTGTGACGGTGATCGCCGTGCCCTTCAGCTTCTGTGTGCCCGCCTTCTTCTCCAGCTCCGCCAGCTTCTCGTCCTGCGCCTTGCTGCTGCCGTCGTCCCGCTCGGCCAGGGCCTCCACGTCCCGGCGCAGCGACGCGCTGGAGTCGTCCAGCCCCTTGTTCTTGCGGCTGCGCTCCTGGATGAGGTCGGAAAGCTTCAGAAGCGACGTGTCCGTGCGGATATTGGTGCCCTTGGCCGTATTGAAACTGGTGAAGAAGATGAGCCCGGCGAGGGCGAAGACGGCCACCGTGAGCACCCGCACGGGCCGGAAACGGCGCCCTGGGGCAGGACTGGATCCGGCCTGGGGGGAGTCGGCAGAATTGCTCAACGTACCCTTATCTCCTTCGGCGCCGCGGAAGCACTACGCTAACGGACGCCCGGGGGAGCGCTAAGA
This sequence comes from Streptomyces sp. NPDC001617, assembly GCF_053596855.1. Lineage (NCBI taxonomy): Bacteria > Bacillati > Actinomycetota > Actinomycetes > Kitasatosporales > Streptomycetaceae > Streptomyces > Streptomyces sp. NPDC001617. The sequence continues at coordinate 47,640 of NZ_JBSFHA010000003.1, read as the reverse complement.
GTCCCCTTGTACGCTGCCCCGGAGCCAGCCACAGTTCCCTGCGCGGCCACGCAGCGCATCGACAGGAGAGACCCTCGTGCCGAAGTCACGTATCCGCAAGAAGGCCGACTACACGCCGCCGCCGTCGAAGCAGGCGACCGCGATCAAGCTGAACAGCCGCGCCTGGGTCGCGCCTGTGATGCTGGCCATGTTCATCATCGGGCTCGCCTGGATCGTCGTCTTCTATGTGACCGACGGTTCACTGCCGATCGACAGCCTGGACAACTGGAACATCGTGGTCGGTTTCGGCTTCATCGCCGCCGGATTCGGTGTCTCCACGCAGTGGAAGTAAGCGCTGCGCCCCGGTGGACATAGCTCTGCCCAGGGGTATCCGCTGAGTTATCCACAGCTCGAAAAATATCCACAGAGGCCCTGGGGATAAAGAACGACGATCTGTGGATAACTAGTCGGGCGTTGACACCGGTACGACTGTCACACTCATCTTCGCAAGCCTGTTCGCCCCCTGCCTGACCTGCGGAAACACTGGTCAGTGACAGGGGGCACAGCTGTTCCCGCACGCCATGCACAAGATTCGACACCCGCTGTGGACAACCGGGTACGTCAGGTGAGCTGAGCGGTCCTGAGCAGGGTCATCACCACGACGACGACCAGGACGAGCGCGCAGGTGCCGTACTGCACGAGGGCGCGGCGCTCGCGGGGGGCGTGGACCATCGCGTAGCCGGTGACGAGGCCACCGACGAGGCCACCGATGTGGGCCTGCCAGGAGATGCCGCTCCAGCTGAAGGTGAAGATCAGGTTGATCACCAGCAGAGCGATGATCGGCCGCAGGTCGTAGTTGAGCCGGCGCATGAGGACCGCGGTGGCGCCGAACAGTCCGAAGATGGCTCCGGAGGCGCCGAGCGTGGTCGTGGTGGGAGAGGCCAGGAGGTAGACCAGGGCGCTGCCCGCGAGTCCCGAGGTGAAGTAGACCGCGAGGTAGCGGGCGCGGCCGAGGGCGGCTTCGAGGGGGCCGCCCAGCCACCAGAGGCTGAGCATGTTGAAGCCGATGTGCCAGATCTCCTGGTGGGTGAACATCGAGGTCACCATGCGGTAGTACTCGCCTGCGGCGACTCCCTGGGTGGCCTTGAAGGGGGCCGGGGGCCACTCGCCGATGAGGACGAGGTCGCTCAGAAGCGAGGGCCGGACGTGTACCGCGATGAAGACGGCGATGTTGATCCCGACGAGGATCTTGGTGAGCAGGCGCGGGTCAGCCGTGACGGTGCCGCCGGTGATGGTGCGGGGGCGGGACGCGGCCGGCGCGGGCCCGGTGGCGGAGTCGCCGCGGGCGCATTCGGGGCACTGGAAGCCGACAGAGGCGTTGACCATGCACTCGGGGCAGATCGGGCGTTCGCAGCGGGTGCAGCGGATGCCGGTCTCGCGGTCGGGGTGGCGGTAGCAGCCGGGCAGGCTCTGGGCGTCCTGCGAGCTGCCTGCCGCGTGGTCCATGACATCCCCTTGGTCGTCGTACGGGTGCCGTGCAGAAATGCACCGCCCCGCCCATCTTTACGGATGAGCGGGGCGTTTGGTTCCTGCCGTGCGGGGACTCGGCCCTTGTGGGTCCCGTCCCTCGCTGGTCTCAGCCCTCGCGGGTCTCGACGACGACCGACTCGATGACGACGTCGTTGACCGGGCGGTCGGTGCGGGGGTTGGTCTGGGTGGTGGCGATGGCGTCGATCACCTTCTGGCTGGCCGCGTCGGTGACCTCGCCGAAGATGGTGTGCTTGCGGTTCAGCCACGTCGTGGGGGCGACGGTGAGGAAGAACTGCGAGCCGTTGGTGCCCGGACCGGCGTTGGCCATGGCCAGCAGGTAGGGCTTGTTGAAGGAGAGGTCCGGGTGGAACTCGTCCTCGAACTGGTAGCCGGGGCCGCCGGTGCCGTTACCCAGCGGGTCACCGCCCTGGATCATGAATCCGCTGATCACCCGGTGGAAGACCGTGCCGTCGTAGAGCTTGTCCGTGGACTTGGCGCCCGTGGCGGGGTTGGTCCACTCACGCTCGCCCTGGGCGAGCTCGACAAAGTTCCGGACCGTCTTGGGCGCGTGGTTCGGCAGGAGCCGGACTTCGATGTCGCCGTTGTTGGTCTTCAGGGTGGCGTAAAGCTGCTCAGCCACGATCTGCCTTCCGTTGTCTTCCTGTGATCCCCCGATCCTCGCACGCTCCGCGCTCCGCGTCGCCCGGCCCCCGGTTCCCGGCGGACATCCGGCGTGTCCGCTTGCGGGAATTCCGGTCGTGTACCCCCGGGTACCGGCGCGCTGGGCGGCGATCCGTGGCATTGTCGACGACAGGCTCCTGTTGCCCCGTATTCATCCTCATGACCCGGATGCCCGCCCTCGCATGCCTGGCGATCCGTTGGCAGGCATGATCCGTAAAAGGGTGGAAAGTCGAATTACCGTACGCCACCGAGGAGGAGGAACCCGTGACCCGCATCGACAGCGTGCGCGCCGCGACCGGTTCGGCGAAGGACAGCGTGCTGCACGCCGCGGAAGTGGTGGCGCCCTACGCCGAGACGGCCAAGGACAGGACCGCGCACTACGCACATGAGGCCCGCGTACGGCTCGCGCCGAAGGTGTCGCAGGCCGCCGATCAGGCCCGCGTCCAGTACGACGCGCATGTCGCACCCCGCATCGAGCAGGCCCTCACACATGTGCCTCCGAAGGTCGACCAGGCCGCTCAGGAGGCTGCCGTACGTACACGCAAGGCGGCCCGGCAGGCCGCCGAGTACTCCCGGCCGAGGATCGAGCAGGCGGTGGCCGCGGCCGGGCCCGTCAGGGACGAGGCCGCCGCGCGCGGTGTTGCCGCACTGGCGGCGCTGCGTGGTCAGGTCTCGCCGAAGGAGATCCAGAAGCTGGTCCGTAAGCAGGAACGGCGGGCGAGGGCCGGTCGTGCCGCGAAGGTGCTGCTGGTGCTCGGCGCGCTCGCCGGCGGTGCTTTCGCCGCCTGGAAGTGGTGGGACAAGCAGGCCAACCCGGACTGGCTGGTGGAGCCGCCGGCGGCGACGGAGGTTCCGGAGTCGGGCCGGCTGACGTCGGTGGACGGCAGCGGCCAGTCGGTCCTCGACCCCGAGGTCCAGGCCAAGGAGGCCGAGGAGGAGGCTGCGCGCCACGACGAGGATCACTGACGCCCGTCGGGCCGGACCGGCCGAACTGTGCTGTGGGGCGGGAGACTTGAGAGTCTCTCGCCCCACAGCGATGTTTCACGTGGAACATCGCCGCGGATGGCACTGCGAGCACCGGCGCGAACATCGCCGTTGCAACGACCCGGGTGTCCGAGTTCCGCACAACCTCCTCTTGCGGAACATATCCTTCCGGTCGCCGTTTCGCCTTTACACCAGCTCACGCGGGGGTCGACCGTCGATGTGTGCGACCTCTGCGCCCCGCCGGGGCGCCTGGGGGACGGTTTCACGGGCCGACCCCGCTCCTCTTGTTTGCGCAAACTTATGCAACGACGCTGGGGCGGCATGCGTGATGCGCATCACCCCCGGGGCAGCTCAGGGAGGGTCGGCAGGTCACTGCGACCGGTTGGGCCCTCGGGGCATGCCTCGGGGCAGAGTTCGGGAGCGGGGCAGGCGTTCGGGCAGTTCTCCGGCAGATGCGGGTGTTGAGGAAACGGCCCTGTCCGCGGTGGCCGCTGCTCGGGTGTGCCGGGTGGTGCCGGACCGGCGCACCCTGCCGGACCGTCGACGCGGCACAGGGCGCAAAAGACCCCTCCGACCGCGTTTTCCGAGGTCGGAGGGGTTTCGGGGTGGAGCCTAGGGGAGTCGAACCCCTGACATCTGCCATGCAAAGACAGCGCTCTACCAACTGAGCTAAGGCCCCGAAGTGAGGCATCCGGCCGGAGGAACCGCGTCCCGGCGGGCGCCGGAGACCAGAGTACCGGGTCACCCCCGGGATCTCGCAAAAAGATTGGGGGTCCCCGCAGGCGACCACTCTCCGTAAGATGCTCGGCGTGGTTCGCTACAGCGAACCACAGTACTTGGGGAAGCGATGGGGAGACGCAATGGACGCCGCACAGCAGGAAGCGACCGCAAGAGCGCGGGAACTTCAGCGGAACTGGTATGGGGAGCCGCTGGGGGCGCTCTTCCGTAAGCTCATAGACGATCTTGGCCTCAACCAGGCTCGTCTGGCGGGGGTACTCGGTCTGTCGGCTCCGATGCTGTCGCAGCTGATGAGCGGTCAGCGGGCGAAGATCGGCAACCCGGCTGTCGTACAGCGGGTTCAGCTGCTGCAGGACCTGGCGGGGCAGGTCGCGGACGGCAGTGTCAGCGCGGCGGAGGCCACCGACCGCATGGACGAGATCAAGAAGTCTCAGGGGGGCTCTGTGCTCAGCAACACCACGACCACGACGAGCAGTTCGGGTGCGCCGACGGTCAAGCGGGTGGTCCGCGAGATCCAGTCGCTGCTCCGTTCCGTGGCCGCCGCGGGTGACATCATCGACGCCGCGGACACGCTCGCTCCGACCCACCCCGAACTGGCGGAGTTCCTGCGGGTGTACGGCGCCGGCCGCACCTCCGACGCGGTGGCGCACTACCAGTCCCACCAGAACTGAGGCGGTGGCCCGGTTCGCCGAAGGGGGTTCGGCGGCCGGGCCACGGTCGAGGCCGAGGGGGACCGGAACAGGGGGGCGCGAGGGGGAGTCGTATCGCTCGTCGAGGGGGAAGCAAGGGGGGTAGCCGAAGGGGGAGGAGCGACGCACAGCCATGGGTGAGGTCTTCGCCGGCCGGTACGAACTGGTCGACCCGATCGGGCGTGGTGGGGTGGGCGCCGTCTGGCGTGCCTGGGACCACCGTCGCCGCCGCTATGTGGCCGCCAAGGTGCTGCAGCAGCGGGACGCGCACTCACTGCTGCGCTTCGTGCGCGAGCAGGCCCTGCGGATCGATCACCCCCATGTGCTCGCGCCGGCCAGCTGGGCGGCCGACGACGACCAGGTGCTGTTCACCATGGACTTGGTCGCCGGCGGCTCGCTGGTCCATCTGGTCGGCGACTACGGTCCCTTGCCGCCGGCGTTCGTCTGCACGCTGCTCGACCAGTTGCTGTCGGGTCTGGCGGCGGTGCACGCGGAGGACGTGGTGCACCGGGACATCAAGCCGGCCAATGTGCTGCTGGAGGCCACCGGTACGGGTCGGCCGCGCCTCAGGCTGTCCGACTTCGGGATCGCCATGCGGCTGGGCGAGCCGCGGCTGACGGAGACCAACCTCGTGGTGGGGACGCCGGGTTATCTCGCGCCCGAGCAGATGCTGGGCGCGGAGCCGGACTTCCCGGCGGACCTGTTCGCCGTCGGCCTGGTCGCGCTGTATCTGCTGGAGGGCGCCAAGCCGGACGCCAAGGCGCTCATCCAGTACTTCGCGGCGCACGGGACGCCGGGCGCGCCCAAGGGCATTCCCGAGCCGCTCTGGCAGGTCGTCGCGTCGCTGCTGCAGCCCGATCCCGAGGCGCGGTTCCGCACGGCCACGGGGGCGCGCAAGGCGCTCGCCGCGGCGGCGGAGCTCCTGCCGGAGCCGGGCCCCGACGACGAGTCGATCGAGATCTTCGACCAACTCGGCCCACTGCCACCGGGGTTCGTCCCGGAGGGACCTCTGAAACGGGCGCCGGGGGTGGGGGTGAGGGCGAGAACGGGGCCCACCGGGACCTTGCCCACGGGCATGGGCACCGAGTCCGAGTCGGGCTCGGGTGCCGGCCCTTCCGGGAGCGCCGGGCTGGGAACGGGTGCCGGGTCGGGCGCGGGAGCCGGTTCCACTCCGGACGCCGGGGCGGGTGACGGGGCCGATGCCTCTCAGGGTGCCTGGTCGGGCACGGGTGGAGGGCCTTCGGGGAGCGCCGGGTGGGGTACGGGTGCCGGGCCTTCCGGACAAGCCGGGTCGGACAGGGGTGCAGGGTCGGGCGTGGGAGCCGCCTCCTCCGCAGGCGCCGGGTGGGGCATGGGTGCCGGGCCTTCCGAGGGGCTCGGGTCGGGTGTGGGTGCCGGTTTCACCGAGGGCTCCGGTTCGCCCCTCGACCCTGCCTCGTCCGTAGGCGCCGAGCCGCCGGAGGGCATCCAGTCGCCCAGGGGGGCCCAGCCGTCCACCGGCGCCGCGTCCTCCCCGGGGGGCCAGTACCCCATGGGCGCCGCTGCACCGCACGACCCCCACCGGGACAGCGGCCCCCTGCCGGAGCCGCACACGCCCACCCCCACGCCCAGCATGTCGGACACCGGCAGCTTCCATCTGCCCCCGCCGCAGGCCACGGCCTCCTCCCCCCGGACTCCCGCTCCACAGCCACCGCCACAGCACCCGCACTCGCAGCCGCCGTTCGCCGCCGAGCCGCGGTCGCCGTTGCATGCCGAGGCACAGCCCGAGCGGCACGCCGAGCCACGCCACCAACCACACGCCGAGGCCCAGCCCCCCGAGCAGGTCCAGGCACAGCCACGAATACAAGCCCAAGGACAGGCCCAGGCACCGATCCGGCCGCCCCGGCCCACCCAGCCTCCGCCCGCCCACGTCTCCCCCTACGACCCCACGCACGTCCTGCCCTCCCCACGGACCATGCCGCCGGTGCCCCACCACCTCGCCGAACCCTCTACTGCTTCGTACACCGCCCAGGTCCCGCAGGTTCCACATCCCGCGCAAGAAATCCCCGAAGAGGTCACGCGCCGCAACCGCCGCACCGGCCACCACGCACGCCGCCCCGGCCCCCCGGCCAAGGTGGCGATCCCCCTCCTGCTGCTGGCCCTGGCCTGCTACGCCGTGGGGTTCTGGGCACTGACCCGCATCTGAGCCGCCGCCCGACACGGCGTCACCAGCACCGGCGGGCATCTGAACCGCAGCCGCGCAACACTCACCCGGTCAGGGCCCTACCCCGAACCACCGCTCCCAGGAGTCCTCGCGAGCCGCCGCTCCCCACCTGGACCTTCAGCCGAAGCTCCAGCTGAAGCCCTCAGAACCACCGGCTGAAGCGCTCTCACACCGCCCGAGCCCGTCTCCGTGCCGCCGCCGTCCACACCCCCAGCACGGCGAGCACCACCGTCCCCGCGCCGATCCCGCCCGCGGCCAGTGCCTTCATCGCCGTCCCGTCGTCCCCGGTCCCGGTCCCGGCCTCCGCCGCGGTCTCACGGTCCTGTGCCGTGACGTGGAAGGCGTCCTGGGGAACGGACTGCCCTTTGTAGGCGGGGCCGTCCTGCGGGGCGCCCGCGACCCGTACCCGCAGAGTCAGCTCGAAGGGACCGTCGCCGAAGGTGTCGGCGATTCCGGCGGAGAGGTGTACGGCGAGGTAGTAGAAGCCGGCGAACCGCATGGCGCTGACCCTGGGGAGGGCGGCGAAACGGTTGCCGTAGTCGACCGGGGGCAGCGCGGCGAGGGGCGCGGTCAGCTGCTTGCCGTTGTAGCCGCGGCTCGCGCCCTCGACGTCACCGCGCACGGGGTTGTAGAGCGTCATGTCGAGGGCGTCGATGGCATAGCCGCTGCGGTCGCCGCCGGTGGCGCTCAGCTCGGCGGTGGCGGACAGCTGCTGGCCCCAGTCGACGGGGACCTTGTAGAAGAGCGTCCGGCCGGGCGAGAGGGGCGTGCGCCAGACGCCCTGGCCCACGGGGGCGGCCCTGGCGAACCCGCCCCCGCCCGTGCGGGTTTCTGCCTCGCCGGCGAGGGGCGTGGGGGTCGCTGAGTTCCAGGCCTGGGGGGTGTTCGTCGCGCCGTCGCCCGTCAGGCCCGGCTCGGTCGTGGTGGTGAGCTCGAGGTCCCAGTCGCCGGGAGCGGAGTCCGCCGTACCGACGCGTTCGACGACCACGTAGTACGTGCCGCCGTCCGCGCACACGGGAGTGCGCGGGGAGGTGGTGCGTGCCCCCAGTGCCGTGATGGGGTGCGGGCTGCCGGACGTGCCGAAGGTGGCGCTGTCGGTGGAGCAGGTGTGGCTCTCGGTGTTCTGGACGGTCACCTTGATGCCGTCGGCCACGGAGAGCCGGGCGTCCGTGCGCGGGACGGCGGTGACGGAGACATAGGCGTTGGAGGAGGCGTCGAGGTCGAGGCGGTAGTAGCGCTTCGCGGCGCTGGGGAGCGAGCTCCGGTAGTTCTTGCCGGCCTCGAGGAGTTCCGCGTCCGCTGCCCCCGTCGCGCCCTCGACGCCCTGGGCGTCCGGGGCGAAGGCGTAGGAGGACGAGGGGGACGAGGCGTCGGCCGCCATAGCGGGCCCGGTCGGCCCTGACAGCGGCAGCAGCGCCGATATGCACAGCAACGCCGCCTTACGCCATCTCATCTCTCGCGCCACCCCTCGTCGTCGCCCGGGCCACGGGACCGACGCCCATCCTGCCCCGCGGCGGCGCACATCATCCTTGGATCGCGCAACACGGCAACCGGAACGCGAAACCCCGACCGTACGTACGGTCGGGGTTTGTTCAGAATCGGTATCGGTGCTCAGGAACCCGTGGGCACGGAGTCGGTCGCCTCCGTCCACAGATCCTGCTCGGCGCGATCCGCCTGGATCTGGCGGTACACGAGGAGCCCGCCGATGGCGGCCAGTGCGACCAGGAGAAGCTTCTTCACCGCGCGACCTCGTCTTTCCTTGACGTAGGGGACCTCTGGCGCCCGACTATACACACCGACCGATATCGATCGGTGACCTGCGTGCGGCCCCAACTCCCGCTCCCGACAACGCAGTAGAAGCGGAAGCAGTTACTCCAAATTATCCCTTTGGCGGCTTTCTTCAGACTTTACACCCATTCGTGTGGTGTTCATCTGAAGATCGACGCGCCACGGGCGTCGGTCCACCACTTCGCGACCTCCATACACATCATGAGGAAAGTACGCAAATCGCCCAACCCGAAAGTGAGGGAACATGGCTCGCAACCAGCTGATGAAGCTCTGGACCGCCTTCGTCACCGCCCTGCTCGCGCTCTGCTCGGCGCTCGGACTCGTCACGACCACCGCCACCGCCGCCGTGGCGCAGACCGGGGCTACCGGCGACAGCACCAGCAACGCCGCGCGCCACGTGACGCCGCCGACACCCTCCCACCACTGGGTCTGGTCCCACGCCAGGGCCCTACCCCCCACGATGAAGCAGCGCATCCGCGCCGAGGCCCACGGCAAGTCCCCCAGCTGCCGGCACCGCCCCCTCGACGAGACGACGGACGACGCGACCGAGCAGTCCGACCCCGCCTGAAGGACCTCAAGTACCTGAAGTTCCTGAAGTACCTGAAGTACCCGACGTACTTGATCTACCCGATGTACCTGACACACCAAGACTTCTTCCGGAGTCCGTAGCCTGACTCCATGCACCACCGACGCATCGTCATCGTCACCGCTGTCCATGCCCCGTCGGCCGAGTTCCTGGGAGATGCGTACACGTCGTTGTGCGCGCAGGAGCTTCCCGAAGAGTGGGAGTGGCACTGGGTGATCCAGGAGGACGGCACGACGGACGCGGTCCGGCCGTACGTCCCCGAGGACGCGCGCGTGACCTTCCGGCAGGGAAGGCCGGGCGGTCCCGGAGTCGCCCGTACGTTCGCCCTGGCGCACGCGGACGGCGCGTACGTGAAGGTGCTGGACGCCGACGACCAGCTCGCGGCGGGTGTGCTGGCGCGTGACCTGGCTGCGCTCGAGGCCGACCCGACCATCGGGTGGGCGACCTCTCGGGCCCTGGATCTGATGCCGGACGGCTCGACCGTCGGCTTCCCGGGCGATCCCGAGGAGGGGCCGATCGAGCGAGGTGCCGTGCTCGACTTCTGGAAGGCGAACGACTTCCGTGCCCAGGTGCACCCGGCGACCCTCTTCGTCCGCCGGGATCTGCTGCTGGCGCTCGGTGGGTGGATGGCGCTGCCGGCCTCCGAGGACACGGGGCTGCTGCTGGCGCTGAACGCGGTGGGCCGGGGCTGGTTCTCACGCGAGACCGGGCTGCTCTACCGCAAGTGGGAGGGCCAGGCGACCGGGCAGGCGGCGCACGCGGAGACGACGGAGCGCGCGGCCCGGATGGCGGTGGTGGAGGAGCGGGCGACGGCGCTCGCTTCTTTTGCGTGGCACCACCCTGCCGGCACGACGTGACCGACCCGGACGAGACCGGCCGCAGGCCCGCAAGCCCCCTAACGCGCCCCGCCCGCAACCGCGAGCCAGTGGGCGACCCTGCGCACCGTGGTCTCGTCCAGCCGCTCCGCGAGGGCCTGTACGGCATTCCAGTCGTCCGGCCCCAGATCGTGCAGCCCCGCCTTGCCCAGACCGGCCACGAGCACCTGCCTACGGCGGCCGCCCATGCGCTCTGTGAGGCTGATGGGCTGCTCGGTGGCGCCGGCGGGAGGCTCGGGCGCCGTCGGGACGTCGGTCGCGGCGGGCGAGACGTCGTAGCGCTGCCAGGCTCCGTCCTTGGGCCCCCACAGGGCGACCTCGAAATCGCCTCCACGCGCGCGTACCGTCTGCGCCATCTCGCCGAGTGCGTACTGCACGGGAGAACGGTGGGGGGACTCGGCGCACACCTGCCAGGACATGGAGGACGGCCGATAGGCCGTGGCGACCCAGCGTGGCGCTCCTGACGGCTGCGGACTGTGGGGACGTGTCGGCACTGCACTCACCCCTTCGGAGGCTGCACGGCAGAGGGACGATAGCTGACGGTCCGTCAGATGACCAGTGCATGCCTCTGTCCTCTTCACGGCCGCCGTGGCACCCTGCCGACGGTCGTGGACGAGGAGGCGGAGATGACGGGACCCGATGGCGCGGGTACGGCAGAGACGGCTGATACGGCGCAGGTGCTCCGCGAACTCCACGGCACGCGCGCGCGTAGTGCGTACGAACGCGCCCTGGCCGCGTGCCGTCACGCCGGGGTGGACGAGTCCGCCGCCCAGGTCGTCCCGGACAGCCCCGTGGGCCGCGCCGCGCACGCCCTGCGCCTGACGGCCCGCTCGCTCGACGCCCTGGTCACTTCCGTCCCCGACCCCGCCGCGGACGCCCGCTGCGCCCGCAACGCCGCCGCCACGGCCGCCCTGGCAGCCCAGCTGGCCCAGGCGCACGACGACGGAGAAGGCCCGCGTGAAGCGCTGCGGGCCGCCCTCACCGCATCACGGGCGGCCGCGGTCGCGGCGGGCGGAGCGGCGGCCGGGAAGGACACGGCCCTGAACACCGCCGCCGACGAGGCCGAGAAACTGGCGCTGGCGGCGGCGCGCGAGGCGGGGTGGAGGTAGCGGGCGCGGCCCGTGGCGTCCGGCTCCGGTCCCTCCCCTCGTGGGGACCGGCGCCGAACGCCGCGGATCTGTCGGGCTCAGCAGAGACCGTCGCCGTCGCCCGGAGCCTCCTACGGAAGCTGGCCGAGAACGTTCGGCGCTGTGAGCTGTCTCCCCGAGTGCTGAGCCGATGGCCTGCCCGGACGTAGCGTGATGGGTTCGCTACTGGGTCGGGATCCTGCCAGCTGAGGCGCGAACCGAGGAGATTCCGGTCACCCTCCGGACCTTTAACCCGCAGGTCAGCCATATAAAGTGAGTTTTCCGGTCCGGATGTCCAAGCGCGGGGGAAGTAAGGGGTGGAGACCTTGAGTTCCGACTCAGGGGCACGCACAGCCTTCGCGGAGCGCCTTGCGCTGCTCTACAAGGAGGCCGGCAACCCTCCCCTCACGCGCGTGGCCGAGGCTGTCGTACAGCTGCAGCGGAGGGACGAGCGGGGGCGGCCCGTGCGGGTCTCCGCGCAGCGGATCAGCGACTGGCGGCGGGCCAAGAACGTGCCGGCGCAGTTCGCCGCGCTCGCCGCGGTGCTGTACATCCTGATCCCCCAGGCACGGCGGGCCCGGCCGGCTCCGGTCTCGCCGGGGCTGTACGACCTGGCCCAGTGGCAGCGCCTGTGGGAGCGCGCCGTGGCCGACCCGGCCGGCGAGCGTCCCGCGCCGGCGGCGGAGGCCGGGGAGGCGCCGGCCGAGGCCGGTGTGTGCCCGTACCGGGGGCTGGCCTCCTACCGGCAGGAGGACGCCCGCTGGTTCTTCGGCCGGGAGCGCAGCACCGAGGCCCTGGTCGAGCAGTTACGTACGGCGGAGAAGACCGGCGGCCTGGTCATGCTCGTCGGCGCCTCGGGGGCCGGGAAGTCCTCCCTGCTGAACGCCGGTCTGGTGACCGCCGTCCGCGGCGGCGCCCTGAGCGACGAGGAGGGTGTGCCGCAGGCGGTGCTGCAGTGCGTGCCGGGCGCCGATCCACTGGCCGAGTTGACCCGCCGTATTCCCGAACTCACCGAGGCCGTCGCGGGCGGCGCGGAACCGGGCGCCGTACGGGAGGCCGTCACGGCGTGGGCGCGGCGGGAATCGACGTCCACCGCCCGTCCCGTCCTGATCGTGGACCAGTTCGAGGAGGCCTTCACCCTCTGCTCGGACGAGACGAGCAGACGTACCTTCGTCGAGGTCCTGCACGCCACGTGCTCGCCGGCCGGCCCGGGCGCCCTCGCCCCGGTGCTCGTCGTCCTCGGCATCCGTGCCGACTTCTACGAGCAGTGCCTGGCCCATCCCGAGCTGGCGGACGCGCTGCAGCACCGGCACATGGTGCTCGGTCCGCTGACCGCGGCGGAGCTGCGTGAGGCGGTGACCGGTCCGGCGAAGGCCGTGGGGCTGGAACTCGAACCGGGTCTCGCGGAGTTGATCGTGCGGGAGGTGAGTGCGGACGGCCCGCGTGGGGCGCATGACGCGGGTGCGCTGCCGCTGCTGTCGCACGCCCTGCTCGCGACCTGGCAGCGCCGCAAGGCGGGCCGGCTGACGCTGGCCGGGTACCGCGCGGCGGGCGGCATCCAGGGCGCGGTCGCGGCGACCGCCGAGCGGGCCTGGTCCGGCCTGGATCCGGCGGCGCGTGCGGCGGCCCGGCTGTTGCTGCTGCGCCTGGTGCGGCTCGGCGAGGACACCCAGGCCACGCGTCGGCGGGGGACCCGGCGGCAGCTGGCGCAGGAGTCGACGGACCCCGGCAAGACCGAGGAGTCCCTGGAGGCGCTGGTCCGTGCCCGGCTGGTGACGCTGGACGCGGAGACCGTGGAGATCACCCATGAGGCGCTGCTGCACGCCTGGCCCCGGCTGCGCGACTGGATCGACGAGGACCGCGGCGATCATCTGCTGCGCCAGCGGCTCGAGGAGGACGGCCGGGCCTGGGAGGACTCGGGGCGCGACTCCTCTCTGCTGTACCGGGGTTCGCGGCTGGGGCAGGCGCACAGCTGGGCGAAGTCGGCGGGGGACAGGTTCCTGACCCGCAGCGCGGTGGAGTTCCTGGCGGCCTCGGTCCGGTTGCGCCGGCGGATGGTGTGGATCGGACGCGGTGCGGTGGCGGCGCTGGTCGTGCTGGCGGTGCTGGCGGGCGGGGCGGCCGTGGTCGCGTGGCAGCAGCGGGACGACGCCGTGTTCGAACAGGTGCTCGCGGAGGCGGACCGGGTGCAGTACACGGACCCCTCGCTGTCCGCGCAGCTCGACCTGGTCGCCCACAACCTGCGCTCCGGCGAGGCGGGCACCAACAACCGGCTGATCTCGATCGTCAACGCCCCCCTCGCCACCCCGCTCCTCGGCCACACGGGCGCCGTCTACCTGACCACCTTCAGCCCGGACGGCCGGCTTCTGGCGACCGCCAGCGCCGACCGGACCGTACGCCTGTGGGACGTACGGGACCGCACCCGCCCCAAGCCGCTGGGCAAACCCCTGACCGGGCACACCAGTTGGGTCAGCAGCGCGGTCTTCAGCCCCGACGGAAAGACCCTGGCCAGCGCCTCGGACGACGGCACGGTCCGGCTGTGGGACGTGCGCGACCCCAGCCGGCCGAAGGCCCTGGGTACGCCCCTGAACGGCCACGACGGCACGATCTACCTCATCGCCTTCAGTCCGGACGGCCACACCCTCGCCACCGCGAACGAGGACCACACCGTCCGCCTGTGGAACACGACCACCCCCAGCCGCGCGACGTCACTGGCCACGCTGACCGGCCACACGGCCGCCGTGCGCTCTCTCGCCATCAGCCCGGACGGCCGCACGATCGCCGCGGGCGGCGACGACAACACGGTCATGCTGTGGAACACGTCCGACCCGAGCCACCCGGAGCGGACCGGCCCGACCCTGACCGGCCACACGGGCACCGTGCACTCCGTGGCCTTCAGCCCCGACGGAAAGACCCTCGCAAGCGGCAGCGCGGACGACACCGTACGGCTGTGGAACGTGGCCGACCCCGCCGACGCGAAGCCCCTCGGCTCCCCGCTCACCGGCCACACCGGCCTCGTCTGGTCGGTCGCCTTCAGCCCCGACGGCACCATGCTCGCCGCCGGCAGCGCCGACAGCACGGCGAGCCTGTGGAACGTCCGCGACCCCGCCTACCCCTCCCAGGTCGGCGAGCCGCTCGCAGGCGGCAGCGGCGAGATGTACGCCCTCGGCTTCAGCCCCGACGGCAAGACCCTCGCGACCGGCAGCGGTGACAGCAAGGTCCGCCTGTGGTCACTCCCGACCTCGGACATGATCGGCGGCCGCGGCACGTTCCGCCCCGACGGCAAGGTGCTGGCCACGGCCGCGAGCGACGGACGCATGCGGCTGTGGGACGTGCGCGACGCCGCCCACCCCACGCTGATGGGCAAGCCGTTCATGAACGCCGGCGGCGGCGACCCCTCCCCGGCCTTCTCCCCCGACGGCCGCACCCTCGCCGTGCTGACCGGCCACCGCTCGGTGGCCCTGTGGAACGTCGCCGACCCGGCCCACCCGGTCCCCGCCGGCCCGGACATCACCCTGAAGACCCGCTTCATGGGCCCCGAGGCGATCTCCTACAGCCCCGACGGCCGCATCCTCGCCACCGCCTACGACGACCGCACGATCCAGCTGTGGGACGTCGCCGACCCGGCGCATGTGAAGCCCCTCGGCAAGCCCCTCACCGGCCCCAAGGGTTTCATCGACTCCCTCGCCTTCACCCCGGACGGCCGTGCGCTCGCCGCCGGCAGCGAGGAGGGCGTCGTACGCCTGTGGGACGTCACCGCTCCCGACCGCGCCCAGCCCCTCGGCAAACCGCTCACGGGCCACCTCGGCCCCGTCAACGCGCTCGCCTTCACCCCGGACGGCCACACCCTCGCCAGCGGCAGCGACGACGACACCGTCCGCCTGTGGAACACCACGGACCCCGAGCGGGCGACCTCCCTGGGCTCACCGCTCACCGGCCACTCCGAGGCGGTCGTCTCGCTGACGTTCGGCCGGGACGGCCGCACCCTGGCCAGCGGCGGCAACGACAACACGGTCCGCCTGTGGAATGTCGCCGACCCGTCCGACGCGACCCCCATCGGCCAGTCGATGAGCCCCAACGCCAGGACGGGCCACTTCCTCGCCTTCAGCCCGGCCAGCAACCTTCTCGGCGTCTCCAGCGGCTCCGACACGGTCCGCCTGTGGAACCTCGACGTCGACGTGGCGATCCGCCGTATCTGCTCGACCACCAGGGGCGTTCTGACACCGCAGAAGTGGCACGAGTACCTGCCGCGGCTCTCGTACGACCCCCCGTGCGGGACCAAGTGACAGGCGCAGTGACAGCCCCGGTGTACTGACACGCGTGAGCGGAAGCAGGTGATCCGGATCACAACTCTCGGTTCGCACGGAACAGTTGGCTCCCACCGAGCAACCGACCTTGTTACCCTTGGCCATAGCCCGACCGCTGGTGCATCCCCCGTCGCCAGCGGTCGGGTCTTTTCATGCGCCTGCCCTTGGTGTCAGCCGTGGAACGCCACTGATGTCATCCGTGGACGACGAAGACCCCCAACCGACGGTTGGGGGTCTCTTCGCTGGTGGGGCTAACAGGATTTGAACCTGTGGCCTCATCCTTATCAGGGATGCGCTCTAACCAACTGAGCTATAGCCCCGCCGCGCTCTGCGGTGTGTGTCCCGCGCGCTGACTCCTGAAGATTAGCGCACGACGTGGGCAGTCCCAAAATCGGTAATCAGGAGCTGATCAGCGACGTCCGTCACTCGTCCTCGGCGAGCGTCAACTCGATGCCACCGACGAAGCCCGCGGAAAGGTTGTAGATGAACGCGCCGAGGGTCGCCAGCGCCGTCGCGAGGACGACGTCGATGACCGCGATGATCGACGAGAACATCAGGACGTGCGGCAGGGACAGGAAGGACTGCAGGTCGAAGCCGTTCGACTCGTTCGAGCCGGTGGCCTCGGAGATGGTGCCGCCGACCGTCGAGAAGACGCCCATTGCGTCCATGACCATCCACAGCACCGCCGAGGCGACGATCGTGCAGATGCCCAGCGCGATGGAGAGCAGGAAGCTCACCTTCATCACCGACCACGGGTCGGCCTTCGCCACGCGCAGACGTGCCTTGCGGATACGGGGCGTGGTGCGCGCGCCGGTGCGGGGGCGGCGTACCGCGCCCGTCGGTGCGGGGGCGGCGGCCGCCTGGGCCGCCGGGTTCGGGTAGGCCTGCGGCGGGTGGTACGGCCCGGCCGGCTGCTGCGGCTGCCGCTCGCCGGGCAGCGGGGAGGCCGTCGGCGGCGGGGTGGGCTGGGCCGGGGGCTGCGGCCTCGACTGCGCCGAAGGCTGCGCCTGCGGTTGTGCCTTCGGCGGGGCGGCCGGGCCCGCCCCCGTCTGCTGCGGACCTCGCGTGTCCGTCACGGTTCCCCCCTGCGATCCCTCGGAGTCGGTCGAGGGCGGACTGGTCGGGTCCACCTCGACCTTGCGAAGTTGGGTCGTGTGCGGATCCGCCGCACGCGCGGCGGAGCCACGGCCGCCGCCGTCCGACTCCGTACCGGTGGAATTACCGGTGGAGGTACCGGCCGATCCGGCGCCCGTGGCTCCGCTCACGATGACTCACTCCTCGTCCTACTCGGCCGAGGGCGACTCACCCTCGTCCGTGCCGGTGGTCGCGACATCCTCGGCGGTCTCGTCCACGGCATCGTCACCGTCGACCTCCTCCGCCTCGCGCCCCGCCTCGGCGTTACGTGCGATGCCGACCACGGCATCGCGCTTGCCCAGGTTGATCAGTTGGACGCCCATGGTGTCACGGCCCGTCTCCCTGACCTCGCTGACTCGCGTACGAATCACACCGCCCGACAGCGTGATGGCGAGGATCTCGTCGCTCTCCTCGACCACCAGCGCGCCGACGAGCGAGCCGCGATCCTCCACGATCTTGGCGGCCTTGATACCCAGGCCACCGCGACCCTGGACGCGGTACTCGTCGACGGCGGTCCGCTTCGCGTACCCGCCGTCTGTGGCAGTGAACACGAACGTACCGGGTCGAACAACATTCATCGACAGAAGTTCATCGCCCTCGCGGAAACTCATACCCTTGACACCGGACGTCGCACGCCCCATGGGGCGCAGTGCCTCGTCCGTGGCGGTGAACCTGATCGACTGTGCCTTCTTGCTGATCAGAAGCAGATCATCATCGGCCGAAACGAGCTCGGCTCCGATCAGTTCGTCGTCCGAACCGTCCTCCGTCTCCCGGAGGTTGATGGCGATGACACCGCCGGAACGGGGCGAATCGTAATCCTTCAGAGGCGTCTTCTTGACCAGACCCCCCTTGGTGGCCAGGACCAGGTAGGGCACCGCCTCGTAGTCCCGGATCGCGAGGATCTCGGCGATCGCCTCGTCCGGCTGGAAGGCCAGCAGGTTCGCAACATGCTGGCCGCGCGCCTCACGGCCGGCGTCCGGAAGCTCGTACGCCTTGGCCCGGTACACCCGGCCCTTGTTGGTGAAGAACAGCAGCCAGTGGTGGGTCGTCGAGACGAAGAAGTGGTCGACGATGTCGTCCTGCTTCAGCTTCGTGCCGCGAACGCCCTTGCCGCCCCGCTTCTGCGAGCGGTAGTCCTCCGTCTTGGTGCGCTTGATGTAGCCGCCGCGCGTGATGGTGACGACGATGTCCTCCTCGGCGATCAGGTCCTCCATGGACATGTCGCCGTCGAAGGGCACCAGCATCGTCTTGCGGTCGTCGCCGTACTTCTCGACGATCGCGGTGAGTTCCTCGCTGACGATGCCGCGCTGGCGGACCGGGGAGGCGAGGATCTGGTTGTACTCGTTGATCTTCGCCTGGAGTTCGTCGTGCTCCTGGACGATCTTCTGGCGCTCCAGGGCGGCCAGTCGACGCAGCTGCATCTCGAGGATGGCGTTCGCCTGGATCTCGTCGATCTCCAGGAGCTGCATGAGGCCCGTGCGCGCGATCTCGACGGTCTCACTGGCCCGGATGAGCGCGATGACCTCGTCGATGGCGTCCAGGGCCTTCAGCAGACCGCGCAGGATGTGCGCCCGCTCCTCGGCCTTGCGCAGCCGGAAGCGCGTACGGCGGACGATGACCTCGATCTGGTGCGTCACCCAGTGACGGATGAACGCGTCCAGGGAGAGGGTGCGCGGGACCCCGTCGACCAGCGCCAGCATGTTGGCGCCGAAGTTCGTCTGCAGGTCCGTGTGCTTGTAGAGGTTGTTCAGGACGACCTTGGCGACCGCGTCCCTCTTCAGCACGATCACGAGGCGCTGGCCGGTACGGGAACTGGTCTCGTCCCGGACGTCCGCGATGCCGCCGACCTTGCCGTCCTTCACCAGGTCGGCGATCTTCTGCGCGAGGTTGTCGGGGTTGACCTGGTACGGCAGCTCCGTGACCACCAGGCACTGGCGGTTCTGGATCTCCTCGACCTCGACGACCGCACGCATGGTGATCGAGCCACGGCCCGTGCGGTACGCCTCCTCGATGCCCTTGCGGCCGACGACGAGCGCGCCGGTCGGGAAGTCGGGGCCCTTGATGCGCTCGAGGAGGGCGTCCAGGAGCTCCTCGTGCGAGGCCTCCGGGTTGTCCAGGTACCACAGGGCACCGGCCGCGACCTCGCGCAGGTTGTGCGGCGGGATGTTGGTCGCCATGCCGACCGCGATGCCCGCCGAACCGTTGATCAACAGGTTCGGGAAGCGGGCGGGCAGGACGGTCGGCTCCTGGGAGCGGCCGTCGTAGTTGTCCGTGAAGTCGACGGTCTCCTCGTCGATGTCGCGGACCATCTCCATGGACAGCGGCATCATCTTGCACTCGGTGTACCGCATGGCGGCCGCCGGGTCGTTGCCGGGAGAACCGAAGTTGCCGTTGGAGTCCACCAGCGGCATGCGCATCGACCACGGCTGCGCGAGGCGGACCAGCGCGTCGTAGATCGAGGAGTCGCCGTGCGGGTGGTAGTTGCCCATGACGTCGCCGACCACGCGCGCGCACTTGTAGAAGCCACGCTCGGGGCGGTAACCGCCGTCGTACATCGCGTACAGCACACGCCGGTGGACGGGCTTGAGACCGTCCCGGACATCGGGCAGCGCACGGGACACGATGACGGACATCGCGTAGTCCAGGTACGAACGCTGCATCTCCGTCTCGAGCCCGACCGGCTCGACACGCTGGGCGATGTCGCCGCCTTCTTCAGGCGTGAAGGGAGTGTTCTCGTCGGCCATTGCTGGTGAAGATCCTTCCTGGTGCGGTCAGCTGAGACCGACTCAGATGTCGAGGAACCGGACGTCCTTGGCGTTGCGCTGGATGAACGCGCGGCGGGCCTCGACGTCCTCGCCCATCAGGACCGAGAACAGGTCGTCGGCCTGGGCGGCGTCGTCGAGGGTGACCTGGCCGAGGACGCGGTGCTCCTGGTCCATGGTCGTGATGCGCAGCTCCTCGGCGTTCATCTCGCCGAGACCCTTGAAGCGCTGGATCGAGTCCTCGCGGATGCGCTTGCCGCGCTGCCGGCCCGCCTCGATGAGGGCGTCGCGCTCACGGTCCGAGTACGCGTACTCGACGTCGTCCCGGCCCCACTTGATCTTGTAGAGCGGCGGGCGGGAGAGGAACACCTTCCCCTCCTCGACCAGCTTGCGCATGAAGCGGAACAGGAAGGTCAGCAACAGGGTGTTGATGTGCTGGCCGTCGACGTCGGCGTCCGCCATCAGGATGATCTTGTGATAGCGGAGCTTCGCGATGTCGAAGTCCTCGTGCACACCCGTGCCGAAGGCCGAGATCAGCGCCTGGATCTCCTGGTTCTGCAGGATCTTGTCGATCCGCGCCTTCTCCACATTCAGGATCTTGCCGCGGATCGGGAGGATCGCCTGGTACTGCGGGTTGCGGCCGGACTTGGCCGAGCCGCCGGCGGAGTCACCCTCGACGATGAAGATCTCGCACTTGGTCGGGTCGTTCGACTGGCAGTCCGAGAGCTTGCCCGGCAGCGACGCCGACTCCAGCAGACCCTTACGACGCGTCAGGTCACGCGCCTTGCGGGCCGCCACGCGCGCGGTGGCCGCCTGGATGCCCTTGCGGATGATGTCCGCGGCCTCGTTCGGGTTGCGGTCCAGCCAGTCCGCGAGGTGCTCGTAGACGACCTTCTGCACGAAGGTCTTCACCTCGGTGTTGCCCAGCTTGGTCTTGGTCTGGCCCTCGAACTGCGGCTCGCTCAGCTTCACCGAGATGATCGCCGTCAGACCCTCGCGGATGTCGTCGCCCGTGAGGTTGTCGTCCTTCTCCCGCAGCAGCTTCTTGTCGCGCGCGTACTTGTTGATCAGCGACGTCAGCGCGGCCCGGAAGCCCTCTTCGTGCGTACCGCCCTCGTGCGTGTGGATGATGTTCGCGAAGGAGTACACGCCCTCGGTGTAACTGCTGTTCCACTGCATCGCGACCTCGAGGGACAGGAGCTTGTCCTTGTCCTCCGCCTCCAGGTCGATCACGGTGGCGTGCACCACGTCCCCCTTGCGGGAGTTGAGGTACTTCACGAAGTCGACGATGCCGCCCTCGTAGTGGTACTCGACCGACTTGACCTCGGCCTTCTCGTCCGCGCCCGCCTCGTCCGCCCCCGAGGTGGCCTTCGCCGACTCGCGCTCGTCCGTGAGCCTGATCCGCAGACCCTTGTTGAGGAAAGCCATCTCCTGGAAACGCCGCGACAGCGTCTCGAAGGAGTACTCGGTCGTCTCGAAGATGTCCGGGTCGGCCCAGAAGGTGACCGAGGTGCCGTGCTCGCCCGTGGCCTCGTGCTTGGCGAGCGGGGCCGTCGGGACACCGAGCTTGTAGTCCTGCGTCCAGCGGTGACCTTCCGTCTTGACCTCGACGGCCACCTTGGTCGAAAGGGCGTTCACGACGGAGACGCCGACACCGTGCAGACCGCCGGAGACCGCGTAGCCGCCGCCACCGAACTTGCCGCCCGCGTGCAGCACCGTCAGCACGACCTCAAGGGCCGGCTTGCCCTCGGAGGGGACGATGCCGACCGGGATGCCACGGCCGTTGTCGATGACGCGCACGCCGCCGTCGGACAGGATCGTGACGTCGATGGTGTCCGCGTGGCCGGCCAGGGCCTCGTCGACGGAGTTGTCGACGACCTCCTGCACCAGGTGGTGCAGGCCGCGCTCACCGGTCGAACCGATGTACATGCCGGGGCGCTTGCGGACCGCGTCCAGGCCTTCGAGGACGGTGATGGCGCTGGCGTCGTACGAGGCGGTGACCTCGCCGTTCGACGAGGTCACCGCGTCGTGCTCGCCGGCGTCGGTGGACGGGTTGTTCTCGTTGGGGTTGCCGGAATCGGCCACGAAGCGCCCTTTCTGGCACAGCACGAGCCTGGCTCTTCGGCGGGTTGCCGGAGCGGCTGCGGCATGTTGCGTTGGTAAGCCTTGATCAGCGTTGCTCAGCTTGTCCCGGGCGGTCCCCACGAGTGGGGCGGGATTGGCTTCCAGTCTACCGGTAGCGCCGACAGTGATGGGGGTTTGCCGGTACCTGAGTCCTCATGTGGCGCCCTCAACCGGTCTCTCCCGACTCCCCATATACGGAGCGGGGCTCCAAGAGGCTCACGGAGGCACTCAGCGCTTCCGGCTGTCAACCCTTGGCTACTTGGGAGTCAGGTCGCAATTCGCAACCGCGTGCGGGCGCACGACAGCGCGACCGCCGACGGTACGAAGCACCCGCCGACGGCCTGCAGATGTGAGGTCTGTCACCCGTACGTATCGCCGGGTCCGGTGGAGCCCGGGGCGCGCAGGGGGCCGTAGCGACGGGCGGGACCACCGGGGCCCTGCACCTTGATCACCCGCACCGCGCCGTGCCCCAGATCCTCGTTCAGCCGCGCCACGAGCGTCGGCGCGAGCAGCCGCAGATTCGTCGCCCACGCCGTCGAGTCGCACCGCACGACCAGCACCCGCTCGTCCTCGTCGTACCGCTCCGGTACACAGTGCTTGGCCACGTCCTCACCGACGATCTCCGGCCAACGGCCCATCACCCCGCCCACCGCGGCCGGCGTCTCCCAACCCCGCTCGGTGATCAGCCGGTTGATCGCCGCACCGAACGCCATGGGATCGCGCCCATCGGCCCGCGCGCCGGAGCGCAGCCCCCCACGCCGCGCCTGCTTCTTCTGCTGCGCCGCGTCCCCACGCGCGCGTGCGGCCTCCTTCGCCGCCCGCAGCGCCACCCGCGCGAGGTCGACACCAGAGGGTTCGGGGACCTTCGGGGGTGCGGGAGCTTCGGACGCCGGGCGCGCAGAGCGCGGGGCCGGCTCTTCGGTCGTCATACGCGCTCCACCGTCCCGTCCGACACGGCGAACCGCGTCCCCGTCAGTACGTGCGGTACGTCGTCGTCGACCGCGGCCGTCACCAGCACCTGCTCGCCCGGCGCGACCAGCTCCGCCAGCCGCTCCCGGCGCCGCGTGTCCAACTCGGCGAACACGTCGTCGAGCACCAGCACCGGCTCGTTGCCCTCGGCCCGCAACAGGTCGTAGGAGGCCAGCCGCAACGCCAGCGCATACGACCAGGACTCCCCGTGCGACGCGTACCCCTTGGCGGGCAACTGCCCCAGCCTGAGCACCAGATCGTCCCGATGAGGGCCTACGAGGGTCACGCCCCGCTCGATCTCCTGCTTGCGCGCCTCCGCGAGCGCCCCCATCAGCTGCTCGTAGAGATCCTCACGCGTATGCGCCTCACCCGGCGCCGACGGCTTGTAGTCGAGCGCGATCGGGCCACCGCCGGGCGCCAGTTGCTCGTACGCCTTGTCGGCGAGCGGCTGGATCGCGGCGATCAGATCGAGCCGCTGAGCCAGCAACTCGGCGCCCACGCGCGCCAGATGCTGGTCCCAGACGTCGAGCGTGGACAGGTCCATCGAGCGGCCGCCGTGCCGCCGGGCCAGCGCGGCGGACTTCAGCAGGGTGTTGCGCTGCTTGAGGACACGCTCGTAGTCCGAGCGCACGCCGGCCATCCGCGGGGAGCGTGCGGTGATCAGCTCGTCGAGAAAACGGCGCCGCTCACCCGGGTCGCCCTTGACCAGGGCGAGGTCCTCGGGCGCGAACAGCACGGTCCGCACGATGCCGAGCACATCACGGGGTCTGACCTGCGAGGACCTGTTGATGCGGGCGCGGTTCGCCTTGCCGGGGTTCAGCTCCAGCTCGACCAGCTGCTGCCGGTCGCCCTGCTTGACCTGCGCGCGTATGACCGCGCGGTCGGCGCCCATACGGACCAGGGGGGCGTCGGAGGCGACGCGGTGACTGCCGAGGGTGGCCAGGTAGCCGACGGCCTCGACGAGGTTCGTCTTGCCCTGGCCGTTCGGGCCGACGAAGGCGGTGACGCCCGGGTCGAGCGGAACCTCGACCCGGGCGTACGAGCGGAAGTCGGCCAGCGACAGATGCGTGACGTGCATGGTCGGTCGCCGACCTCCCCCAAGTCGTGGGCTGTTCTGGACAGCCCCGTGGATTACTTCGTCTCGACCGCGTGGCCGCCGAACTGGTTCCGCAGCGCCGCGATCATCTTGATCTGCGGAGAGTCCTCCTGGCGCGACGCGAACCGCGCGAAGAGGGAGGCCGTGATCGCCGGGAGCGGCACGGCGTTGTCGATGGCGGCTTCCACAGTCCAGCGTCCCTCGCCCGAGTCCTGTGCAAAACCCTTGAGCCTGTCCAGGTGCTCGTCCTCGTCGAGAGCGTTCACCGCGAGGTCCAGCAGCCAGGAGCGGATCACGGTCCCCTCCTGCCAGGAGCGGAACACCTCCCGGACGTCGGTCACCGAGTCGACCTTCTCCAGCAGCTCCCAGCCCTCGGCATAGGCCTGCATCATCGCGTACTCGATGCCGTTGTGGACCATCTTCGCGAAGTGGCCCGCACCGACCTTGCCGGCGTGCACCGCGCCGAACTTCCCCTCGGGCTTGAGGGCGTCGAAGACCGGCCGCACCTTGGCGACGTTCTCCGCGTCGCCGCCGTACATCAGCGCATAGCCGTTCTCCAGGCCCCAGACGCCGCCCGAGACACCGCAGTCGACGAAGCCGATGCCCTTGGCCGCCAGCTCCTCGGCGTGCTTCTCGTCGTCCGTCCAGCGGGAGTTGCCGCCGTCCACGACGACATCACCCGGCTCCAGGAGCTCGGCCAGCTCGTCGACCGTCTCCTGGGTGGGGGCACCTGCCGGGACCATCACCCAGACCACGCGGGGCGCCTCAAGGTTCTCCACAAGCTCTTTGAGACTGTGGACGTCCGCGAGGTCCGGGTTGCGGTCGAATCCGACGACGGTGTGGCCCGCGCGGCGGATCCGCTCGCGCATGTTGCCGCCCATCTTGCCGAGGCCGACGAGACCGAGCTCCATCAGTTGTTCCTTAGGTTGCGGTGTGGCGTGTGAGGCACGTTCGTACCTATGTCCGAGCCTAAACCCGGACGCTCGCGCACACCTGTGGGCATACCCGCTCAAACGTATGCCCCGACCTGCGACTTCTCCCCAGAACGACGCCCGGTCGTCCACGGCCTGTGGACAACCGGGCGGGATGCTCAGCCGCTCAAGCGCACCGGCATGATCAGGTACTTGTAGGCCTCGTCCGCCTCCGCGTCCAGGGCCGGCTTGCCGCTCAACAGCGCGGGCTTGGTGGACGTCGTGAACGACAGCTGGGCCACCGGGGAGTCGATCGCGCTCAGACCGTCCAGCAGGAAGGTCGGGTTGAAGGCGATCGACACGTCGTCGCCCTCCAACTGCGCGTCCACCCTCTCCACAGCCTGTGCGTCGTCACTGGAACCGGCCTCCAGGATCAGCACGCCCTGCTCGAAGCTCAGCCGCACCGGCGTGTTCCGCTCGGCGACCAGGGCCACACGCTTGACGGCCTCCACGAAGGGCGCGGTCTCGATCACGGCCACGGAGTTGAACTCCGTCGGGAACAGCGAGCGGTACTTCGGGAGGTCACCCTCCAGCAGCCGGGTCGTCGTCCGGCGCCCCGCACCCTCGAAACCGATCAGGCCCTCACCCGCGCCCGAGCCGGACAGCGCCAGGATCACGCTGTCGCCGCTCGTGAGGGCCTTGGCGGTGTCCAGGAGCGTCTTCGCGGGCACCAGGGCGACCGCGGAGGCCTCCGGGTTCTCCGGCTTCCACAGGAACTCACGGACCGCGAAGCGGTAGCGGTCGGTCGAGGCCAGGGTGACGGTGTCGCCCTCGATCTCGATGCGCACACCCGTGAGCACCGGCAGCGTGTCGTCACGGCCGGCCGCGATGGCCACCTGGGCGGCCGCGGAGGCGAAGACCTCGCCGGGGACGGTGCCGGTCGCGCTCGGCATCTGCGGCAGCGCCGGGTACTCCTCCACAGGCAGGGTGTGGAGTGTGAACCGCGAGGAGCCGCAGACCACCGTCGCCCGTACACCGTCTGTGGAAATCTCCACCGGGCGGTTGGGGAGGGCGCGGCAGATGTCGGCGAGCAGCCGGCCCGAGACGAGGACCGTGCCCTCCTCCTCGACCTCCGCCTCGACGCTCACCCGTGCGGAGACCTCGTAGTCGAAGCTGGAGAGGCTGAGAGCGCCGTCCTCGGCCTTCAGCAGGAGGCCGGCGAGGACAGGCGCCGGCGGACGGGCCGGGAGGCTGCGCGCCGCCCAGGCCACTGCCTCCGCGAGTACGTCGCGTTCCACCCGGATCTTCACTGTTGCCGCCTCCTGCTGTTGCCGGCGCTTCTCGGCCTGCGTGGCTTCGTCGTCTGTCTCGGTGTCATCGGCCCCTGTGAAGGGAAGGACACCGGGGAACAGTCTGACGCACCCCACTGACAGTAGGTGCCTCTCGGGGTCAAGTCGTGACGAGGGGCAGCCGGGAGCCGGGCAGCGAGTTGTGCACAGGACCCACTTCGAAACGGATTCCCAGCTCTCTCTAGTTGGGAGTAGTAGTAGGGGCTGTGGAAACGGTGGATAACCGCGTCTTCGCAGGTCAGCCCGGAAATTTTGTCCACTGCCCCTGTGGGCGGAGCCGGTGGACAACTCGGTGTCTCTGTGGAGAACGGAAAGTTCTGCACACACCGTGCACAGGCTGAGGTGAGTTCTCCCCAGCGGCGTCCCCAGCTTTACCCACGTTTCCCACAGCCCCACCCGGCACCTTCGTGTGACGGCTTTCACTCGACCCGGTGATCAGGCGCGTCGGGTTGCCGAACAGTGGACAGGCATGTGGAGAAGCTTGGAATCGCTGGGGACAACGTGGCCAGGTCTGTGGGTTGTCGGTGGACAACTCGATGCACAGGCTGTGGATCTTCTCGCTGTCCACAGTCTGTGGAGATCCTTCATCCACGAATCCACAGCCACTTGACCTGCTGTGATGGTCTTCCGAGGGCTGCCCTGTGGATCGCGATCTGGACAACTTCGTGGTCCCCAGGATGTGGACGGCAAAAAGTCGGCGAATCTGTGGAGAGTGGCCGTAACCCGGCAGCTAATCGAACAGCGGATGGCACGCGTGTGTGCCCACGCATGACCGCGCACATGACGAAGGGCGCCCCGGGATCTCGTCCCGGGGCGCCCTCGGCGTCGTACGACAGGCTCGGTGAGGCGGCCTGTCAGCCGTTCTTGATGCGGTTGGTCAGCTCGGTCACCTGGTTGTAGATGGAGCGCCGCTCGGCCATCAGATTGCGGATCTTGCGGTCCGCGTGCATGACGGTCGTGTGGTCGCGGCCGCCGAACAGCGCGCCGATCTTCGGCAGGGAGAGGTCCGTGAGTTCGCGGCACAGGTACATGGCGATCTGGCGGGCGGTCACCAGCGCGCGGCCGCGGGAGGTGCCGCACAGGTCCTCGACGGTCAGCCCGAAGTAGTCCGCCGTCGCGCTCATGATGGCCGTGGAGGTGATCTCGGGGGCCGAGTCCTCGCCGCCCGGGATCAGGTCCTTGAGGACGATCTCCGTCAGGCCCAGGTCCACCGGCTGCCGGTTGAGCGACGCGAACGCCGTCACCCGGATCAGGGCGCCCTCCAGCTCGCGGATGTTGCGGGAGATGCGGGAGGCGATGAACTCCAGTACCTCCGGCGGGGCGTTGAGCTGTTCCTGCACGGCCTTCTTGCGGAGGATCGCGATGCGCGTCTCCAGCTCGGGCGGCTGGACGTCGGTGATCAGGCCCCACTCGAAACGGTTCCGCAGCCGGTCCTCCAGGGTGACCAGCTGCTTGGGCGGCCGGTCGGAGGACAGCACGATCTGCTTGTTGGCGTTGTGGAGCGTGTTGAAGGTGTGGAAGAACTCCTCCTGCGTCGACTCCTTGTCCGCGAGGAACTGGATGTCGTCGACGAGCAGGATGTCCATCTCGCGGTAGCGCTTGCGGAAGCTGTCGCCCTTGCCGTCGCGGATGGAGTTGATGAACTCGTTGGTGAACTCCTCCGAGCTCACATAGCGCACGCGCGTGCCGGGGTAGAGGCTGCGGGCGTAGTGCCCGATCGCGTGCAGCAGGTGGGTCTTGCCGAGGCCCGACTCCCCGTAGATGAAAAGGGGGTTGTAGGCCTTCGCGGGTGCCTCGGCGACGGCGACCGCGGCCGCGTGGGCGAAGCGGTTGGAGGCGCCGATGACGAACGTGTCGAAGAGGTACTTCGGGTTCAGTCGCGCGGTGGGCTCACCGGGGCCGGTCGCCGGCGCGGGCTTCGCGGCCAGCGGGCCGGGGGCACCGCTTGAGGCGGGCAACGAGGAACCGACCGGGCCGCCGCGGTGGACGTGCCCGGATCCGGACGGCTGCTCGGGCAGTTCCCGGCGGGCGTCCCGCTGGTCGTAGTCCTGGCGGCCGCGGTCGTAGTCGGAGCGCGGCTTGTCGTAGTCGGGGCGGCCCTGGTCGTAGTCCGGGCGCTGGTTGTCGTAGTCGGGGCGCTGGTTGTCGTAGGACGGGCGCTCCATCGACTGCGGGCGGTAGTCCTGGGGCGGCGGGGCGTACGAGTCCTGGGCCGGGGGTGTGTAGGAGTCCTGTGGGGAGCCGTAGGAGTCCTGAGACGGGGAGGCGTAGGGGTCTCGCTCGGGGAAGCCGAGGCGCTGCTGCTGCCAGCTGTACTCGTCCTGCGGGGGGCGCGGCCAGGCGCCGGGTTCGGGGCGCTGGTACTCGCCGGGGTAGGCGGGGCGGGCGGTGGGCAGCTGGTCGCCGGGGGCGCCGGGGAGCTGGTCGGGCCGGGGCGGGCGCGGGTCGTCGGCGCGGTGGCGGCCGTAGCCGTCGTACTGGTTGTTGTCGTACTGGCCGGTGGGGAGCTCGGGCTCCTCGTAGCGCGGCTGGGGGCGGATCGGGGGTGCCGGCGGGCCGGGGGGTTCGCCGGCGGAGTCGTCGACGGTGATCGCGATGCGGATCGGGCGGCCGCATTCGCGGCTCAGGGTCTCGCTGACGACGGGGGCGAGGCGGCCTTCGAGGACGCCTTTCGCGAATTCGTTCGGTACGGCGAGCAGGGCGGTGTCGGCGACCAGCGCGAGGGGCTGGCAGCGGCGGATCCAGTGCTCGTCCTTGGTCTCGACACCCTGTCCGCGGCCCTCGCCGAGGAGTTGCTCGAGTACTCGTGGCCACACTGCGGCAAGATCGGCAGGCACGTCAGCCACAGGGCACGCTCTCTCACGGGTCCCACGAACGTGTGGTTCTGGGACGGGTCGGGATTCAAATGGGGTGGAGCCAAGAACAAGGGGTCAAGGGAACGAATCGGAGTTCAGCCACGGTAGTCAGGGCGACGGGTGCGGTTCAAGTTGTTGTCCCCAGCCTGTGGATAGTGTCTCTCGGTGACCGCTGGTTTGACCGGATGGCGTAGCCCCGCGTACCGTAACCAGGTCGAGTTGTCGATGGCTGCTGCCGCCTGCCTCCGATGGGCACAGATCGCGTCAGGTGATCGGGAAGCGGTGCAATCGGGCGTAACTGCGAGCTACTCGTGGGCGCACGGTGACAGCCAGGACGGCACCCGCCACCACCGATTTGATTTCTGGAGCCCCCGAGTGAGCAAGCGCACCTTCCAGCCGAACAACCGTCGTCGCGCCAAGACCCACGGCTTCCGCCTGCGGATGCGTACCCGTGCCGGTCGCGCGATTCTCGCGAACCGTCGTGCCAAGGGTCGCGCCAGCCTGTCCGCCTGATTCCGGTCAGGTCATGCCGTCGTGCTGCCCACCGAGAACCGGCTGAGGCGGCGCGAGGATTTCGCGACCGCGGTACGACGAGGGCGCCGAGCCGGACGCCCGTGTCTCGTCGTCCATCTTCGTAGCGGTGCCACGAACCCGCACGCGCCTGGGGAGAGCGCTCCCCCGACGCGTGCGGGTTTCGTCGTGAGCAAGGCAGTGGGCGGTGCGGTCGTGCGGAACAAGGTGAAGCGCAGGCTGCGTCATCTGATGCGGGATCGAGTGGCCCTGTTGCCCCCCGGTAGCCTGGTAGTCGTACGAGCGCTGCCCGGTGCGGGCGACGCCGACCATGCACAACTGGCCCGAGACCTGGATGCCGCCATCGAGCGGTTGCTGGGAGGGGGCGCGCGATGAAGTACCCGCTGCTGGCTCTTATCAAGCTGTACCAGTGGACGATCAGTCCGCTGCTCGGGCCGGTGTGCAAGTACTACCCGTCGTGTTCCCACTACGGCTACACGGCCATCGACCGGCACGGTGCCATCAAGGGCACGGCGCTCACCGCCTGGCGCATCCTGCGGTGCAATCCGTGGTCGCTGGGCGGTGTGGACCATGTCCCGCCGCGCAAGCGCCCTCGATGGCACGAAATGCTGCGTGACGCGTGGCGTGCACGCAGGGGCGGGTCCTCCGCCGCCGAACCGGCCCCCGAAGAGAATCCTGTTTCGAGCACCGAAGAGAATCCTCCTTCGAGCCCGGCCGCAGAGACCTCGTCCCATGCCCAAGGAGCATGATTAGTGGACACGATTGCCAGCCTCTTCAGCTTCATCACGACACCCGTCTCATGGGTCATCGTCCAGTTCCACAAGATGTACGGCGCGATCTTCGGCGCTGACACCGGGTGGGCCTGGGGCCTGTCCATCGTGTCTCTGGTGATCCTGATCCGCATCTGCCTGATCCCGCTCTTCGTGAAGCAGATCAAGTCGACGCGCGCGATGCAGACGCTCCAGCCCGAGATGAAGAAGATCCAGGAGCGCTACAAGAACGACAAACAGCGTCAGTCCGAAGAGATGATGAAGCTGTACAAGGAGACGGGTACCAACCCGCTCTCCTCGTGCCTTCCCATCCTGGCGCAGTCCCCGTTCTTCTTCGCCCTGTACCACGTGCTCAACGGCATCGCGACGGGTTCGACGATCGGCGTCATCAACGACTCGCTGCTCGCCAGTGCCCGTAAGGCGCACATCTTCGGTGCCCCGCTCGCGGCGAAGTTCACCGACAGTTCGGCGAAGGTGGAGTCGCTCGGCGCCACCCTCACCGATGTGCGGGTCGTCACCGCGATCATGATCGTCATGATGTCGGCGTCGCAGTTCTACACGCAGCGTCAGCTGATGACGAAGAACGTCGACACCACGGTGAAGACGCCGTTCATGCAGCAGCAGAAGATGCTGATGTACGTCTTCCCGGTGATGTTCGCCGTCTTCGGCATCAACTTCCCGGTCGGTGTCCTCGTCTACTGGCTGACCACCAACGTGTGGACCATGGGCCAGCAGATGTACGTCATCCACAACAACCCGACCCCGGGTTCCAAGGCTCAGGCCGCGTACCTGGAGCGCCTGACGAAGCACGTCACGAACCACGGCAAGGCCCGCAAGCGCAGCGAGCGCACGATCATCAAGGCGATCGTCGCCAAGGGCCGCGACCGCAACGAGTTCGAGCGCAAGTTCATCAACGGTCTGACCAAGGCGGGCCTCGCGGCCCAGACCGACGGTTCCGTGGTGAAGAGCGAGGGTGCGGCCGCGGTCGAGTCCGAGGACGGTACGCCGACGACCGGCACCGCCGCCCCCAAGCGCCAGCAGCCCAAGCGTCAGACCAAGTCTCAGCGTCAGTCCGGTGGTGCGAAGCCGGCGGAGTCCGGTCCGTCCGACTCGGACTCCGGTTCGTCCACCTCGCTGAGCAAGTCCGACGAGCCCCAGGACGCCAAGCCTGCCTCCGCCGCCAAGAAGACCCAGCCCGGCAGCGGTACGCGCAGCAAGGCCCAGTCCGGGCAGCGCAAGGGCCCGCAGCGCCCCAAGTCCCCGTCCAAGAAGTAAGAAGGAGCCCATCCCGTGACGGAAGGCACCACCTCCGCCGCTGCCGAGGGTGCAGACACCCTGACCCGCCTGGAGCAGGAGGGCGAGATCGCGGCGGACTACCTCGAGGGTCTGCTGGACATCGCCGATCTCGACGGCGACATCGACATGGACGTCGAGGCCGACCGCGCCGCTGTCTCGATCATCAGCGACTCGGGCGGCCGAGACCTGCAGAAGCTGGTCGGCCGTGACGGGGAGGTGCTCGAGGCGCTTCAGGAGCTGACGCGCCTGGCCGTGCACCGGGAGACCGGGGACCGTAGCCGGCTGATGCTGGACATCGCGGGTTACCGGGCCAAGAAGCGTGCCGAGCTCTCCGAGCTGGGCGCGAAGGCCGCCGCCGATGTCAAGAACACCGGCGAGCCGGTGAAGCTGCAGCCGATGACGCCGTTCGAGCGCAAGGTCGTGCACGACGCGGTCAAGGCCGCGGGACTGCGCAGCGAGTCCGAGGGCGAGGAGCCGCAGCGGTTCGTCGTCGTACTGCCCGCCTGATCGGTCCGTTCGTCCCTCCGGCCCCGTCTGTAGCGCAGACGGGGCCGGAGTTTGTCAGCCTGTTGGTTCTGGTGGTCGGCGCCTGGTAGCGCTGATGCGGTACGGAAGGACGGTCCCCCGTGACGGAGGCAGCGGAGCTTCCCCCCGCGCCCGAGCAGGCGCGTGAGGTGTTCGGTGATCGCTTCGCGGACGCGGTTCGCTATGCGGAGCTGCTCGCCGAGGCGGGTGTGCAGCGTGGTCTGATCGGCCCACGCGAAGTGCCTCGCCTGTGGGAGCGGCACCTGCTGAACTGCGCGGTGCTCTCCGAGGTCGTGCCCGAGGGGGTGACCGTGTGCGATGTCGGCTCTGGGGCCGGCCTCCCGGGCATTCCTCTGGCGCTCGTCCGCGACGACATCAAGATCACCCTGTTGGAGCCACTGCTGCGGCGCACGAACTTCCTCACGGAGGTCGTGGAGCTGCTGGGCCTGGACCATGTGACGGTCGTGCGGGGCCGGGCCGAGGAGGTCATGGGCAAGCTGCCGCCGGTGCATGTCGTGACGGCGCGAGCGGTCGCTCCGCTGGACCGGCTGGCCACCTGGGGCATTCCGCTGCTGCGGCCGTACGGGGAGATGCTGGCGCTCAAGGGCGACACCGCGGAGGAGGAGCTGAAGAGTGCGGCGACCGCACTGAGCAAGCTCGGCGCGGTGGAGACGTCCATCCTGCATGTGGGTGAGGGAGTGGTGGACCCCTTGTCCACCGTCGTACGGGTCGAGGTCGGGGAGAGCCCCGGCGGTGTGCGCTTCGCCGCGAAGCGCGCGAAGGCGGCCCGGACGGGACGGACACGTCGGCGCCGCTGATCCGCACTGACGACGAGTCGTACTCCACACAAGCTGCCAAACGTACGCATGCCGGAGTGTCGCGACAGTTCGGCCGCCGTGGCTGTGCATCGTGTTTCACGTGAAACGTCGCTCACTGCTGCACGGCATCATCAGTCGTGGCCGCGCCGCGGCCGAACCCCGCGACCGAAAGCCTCTCGGTTCACTCGATGAGGGTGCGGAGTTGTCCACAGAGGTGGATTTCTCCACAGAAGACCAGGCCTCACTGGTTCACGACCCCGAAGGCATGGGAGGCTCTGTTCATTGCGAGCCTGAAGTCGAGGAGAGTGAATCCTTGCGGTCCGACGCCAACATCGCGGGACCGATGACCGATCCGGTCCCCGGTCCCCGTACCGAGTCGATGGGGGAGGATGTTTCACGTGAAACACCGCCCCCGATGGACGACACTCCGATCGGTCGTGCTGCCCAACTGGCGGTAGAGGCTCTGAGCCGTGCCGGCGAGGGCCTTCCACGGCCCGAGCAGACCCGGGTCATCGTGGTCGCCAACCAGAAGGGCGGCGTGGGCAAGACGACGACTACGGTCAACCTCGCCGCTTCGCTGGCTGTGCATGGGGGCCGAGTCCTCGTGGTCGACCTCGACCCGCAGGGCAACGCGTCCACGGCTCTGGGAATCGACCATCATGCCGAAGTGCCGTCCATCTACGACGTGCTCATCGATAGCAAGCCACTGGCCGAAGTCGTCCAGCCCGTCCCGGATGTCGAGGGGCTCTTCTGTGCACCCGCCACGATCGATCTCGCCGGTGCGGAGATCGAGCTGGTGTCCCTGGTGGCTCGTGAGAGTCGACTCCAGCGGGCGATCCAGGCCTACGAGCACCCCCTGGACTACATCCTCATCGACTGCCCGCCCTCACTCGGCCTGCTGACGGTCAACGCGCTGGTCGCCGGCGCCGAGGTCCTCATTCCGATCCAGTGCGAGTACTACGCACTGGAAGGGCTGGGCCAGCTGCTGCGCAACGTCGATCTGGTGCGCGGGCACCTCAACCCTGCCCTGCATGTATCGACGATCCTGCTCACCATGTACGACGGCCGGACGCGGCTCGCGTCACAGGTCGCGGAAGAGGTGCGCACCCACTTCGGCGACGAGGTGCTGCGGACGAGCATTCCCCGCTCGGTCCGTATCTCCGAGGCGCCGAGCTACGGACAGACGGTCCTGACCTATGATCCGGGATCGAGTGGTGCCCTGTCCTATCTTGAGGCGGCACGAGAAATCGCGCTGAAGGGTGTCGGCGTCAGCTACGACCCGACGCAGGCCCATATCGGCGCCCAGAGCAACCCGAGCATGGTGGAGGGTATTCAGTGAGCGAGCGACGGAGGGGTTTGGGCCGTGGGCTCGGCGCACTGATCCCCGCTGCCCCGACGGAGAAGACGCCGGCCCCGGCGGCGGTGGGGAGCGCTGGTTCCTCGTCCCCGGCCTCTGTTCCGGTGCTGACCTCCGACCGCGGGGTGGCCGCGGCGAAGGTGGCCACGTTGCCGCCTGTTTCACATGAAACCGAGGAGCCGTCGGTCAACGGCTATGCGGAGGCGTCCGCGTCTTCCATGGGTGCCCACTTCGCGGAGCTCCCCCTCGACTCCATCACGCCGAACCCGCGCCAGCCGCGCGAGGTCTTCGACGAGGACGCCCTGCAGGAACTGGTCACCTCCATCAAGGAGGTCGGCCTGCTCCAGCCGGTCGTCGTACGGCAGGTCGGTGCCGCACGCTACGAGCTCATCATGGGCGAGCGGCGCTGGCGGGCCAGCCGCGAGGCGGGCCTGGACGCGATCCCGGCGATCGTGCGGGCCACGGACGACGACAAGCTTCTCCTGGACGCCCTCCTGGAGAACCTGCACCGGGCGCAGCTGAACCCGCTGGAAGAGGCCGCCGCCTACGACCAGCTCCTGAAGGACTTCAACTGCACGCACGACCAGCTGGCGGACCGCATCGGCCGTTCCCGCCCGCAGGTCTCCAACACGCTGCGTCTGCTGAAGCTGTCTCCGGCGGTCCAGCGCCGCGTGGCCGCCGGGGTCCTGTCCGCCGGTCATGCCCGGGCGCTGCTGTCCGTCGACGACTCGGAGGAGCAGGACCGTCTGGCTCACCGGATCGTCGCCGAGGGGCTGTCGGTGCGGGCCGTCGAGGAGATCGTGACCCTCATGGGTTCGCGGCCGCAGACGGCTCAGCGTTCCAAGGGCCCGCGCGCCGGCACCCGGGTCTCCCCGGCGCTGTCGGACCTCGCCACCCGGCTCTCGGACCGTTTCGAGACGCGGGTGAAGGTCGACCTGGGGCAGAAGAAGGGCAAGATCACCGTCGAGTTCGCCTCGATGGAGGACCTCGAGCGGATCCTCAGCAGTCTCGCTCCCGGCGAGGGGCCGGTCCTGCAGAAGAGCCTGCTGGACGGCGACTCCGAGGAGGACGGGGGCTGACGAGCCCATGGCCGACCGGGCACTCTCGCTCGGTGGCCGGTGGAGCGGGCGGTGTCCGGTGTGTACCGGAACACAGCCCGCTCTTTGCTTTCAGTCGGTGTCGACCGAATCACATCGTGGATACGATGCGAACGGGTACGGCGCATCCACTGGCAGTACCTCTGAGGGGAGGCAGGGGCCATGCGAACGGTGAGCCGAATCGGACTGGTGAGCGCGGGCCTGGGGCTGGGGGCGGTCGGCGGCTTCGTCGGTAGCCTGCTGAAGGAACGGAGCGCTCTGACAGCCGCCCGCGACGCTGCGGGCGAAGGAAGCGAGGAACAGCCTTCATGGGGCGACGGCTCGTACCGCTCACGCTGGACAACCTTCAGGACCTTCCCAACCGCTGTCGCTCGTGTGTCTTCTGGGAGCTGGACCCAGTCAGCGGAGAAGCCGCAATAAGAGCAGGAACAGCCGCCCTGGAGAAGGAGGCCTGGATCTCGGCCGTCCTGCTGGACTGGGGATCCTGCGGCCGGGTCGTCTATGTCGACGACGTACCGGTGGGCTTCGTGCTCTACGCCCCGCCCGCCTACGTCCCCCGCTCCACGGCGTTCCCCACGAGCCCTGTGTCGCCGGATGCGGTGCAGTTGATGACGGCGTTCATCATGCCCGGATATCAGGGGCAGGGACTGGGCCGGGTCATGGTCCAAACGGTCGCCAAGGATCTGCTGCGGCGGGGCTTCAAGGCCATCGAGGCCTTCGGCGACGCGCGGTGGAAGGAACCCGCCTGTGTCCTGCCGGCCGACCATCTGACGGCGGTGGGCTTCAAGACGGTCCGCCCTCACCCGACGTACCCGCGGCTGAGACTGGAGCTGCGGACGACGCTCTCCTGGAAGGAAGACGTGGAGATGGCGCTCGACCGGTTGCTGGGCGCCGTGCAGAAGGAACCGGCACTCAGGCCGCTGTGAGCTCCGGCCTCACGCTCTGAGATCTCGACTTCAAGACGAATGGGCCGGCCCGTGGGGGCCGGCCCATTCGTGTTTCACGTGAAACGTCACTCGGCGATGAAGTCCTCGAGGTCGCGGACGATCGCGGCCTTCGGCTTCGCGCCGACGATGGTCTTGGCGACCTCGCCGCCCTGGTAGACGTTCAGCGTCGGGATGGACATGACGCCGTACTTGGCGGCCGTACCCGGGTTCTCGTCGATGTTGAGCTTGACGATCTCGATCTTGTCGCCGTACTCGGCGGCGATCGCCTCGAGCGACGGGGCGATCTGGCGGCACGGACCGCACCAGGCGGCCCAGAAGTCCACCAGGACGGGCTTGTCGCTCTTGAGGACGTCCTGCTCGAAGGAGTCGTCGGTCACATTCTTCAGGGTGCCGGCCACGGCGGGCTCCTTAACTGGTTGGTGCGTGGGGCGGAAGGGGGTCAGACAGCGGTCTTCTCGGGCTCGGCCTGCTCCTCGTCCGCGAGGGCGGCGAGGAAACGCTCGGCGTCGAGAGCGGAGGAGCAGCCGGTGCCGGCCGCGGTGATCGCCTGGCGGTAGGTGTGGTCCACCACGTCACCGGCGGCGAACACACCGGTCACGTTGGTCCGGGTCGAGGGCGCGGCGACCTTGAGGTAGCCCTCCTCGTCCAGGTCGAGCTGGCCCTTGAAGAGCTCGGTGCGCGGGTCGTGGCCGATCGCGATGAAGAGGCCGGTGACCGCCAGGTCGCTCAGCTCACCGGTCTTGAGGTTGCGCAGCTTCAGACCGGAGAGCTTCTGCTCGCCCTGGACCTCGGCGACCTCGCTGTCCCACACGAACTTGATCTTCGGGTCGGCGAAGGCACGCTCCTGCATCGCCTTCGAGGCGCGCAGGGTGTCCCGGCGGTGGACGATCGTCACGGACTTGGCGAAGCGCGAGAGGAAGGTGGCCTCCTCCATCGCCGTGTCGCCGCCGCCGATGACGGCGATGTCCTGGTCCTTGAAGAAGAAGCCGTCACAGGTGGCACACCAGGAGACACCGCGCCCGGAGAGCGCGTCCTCGTTCGGCAGACCGAGCTTGCGGTGCTGTGAGCCGGTGGTGACGATGACGGCCTTCGCCCTGTGCACGGTACCCGCGGTGTCCGTGACGGTCTTGATCTCACCCGTCAGGTCAACGGAGACGATGTCGTCCGGGACGAGTTCGGCGCCGAACCGCTCGGCCTGGGCGCGCATGTTGTCCATGAGCTCGGGGCCCATGATGCCGTCCTGGAAGCCGGGGAAGTTCTCCACCTCGGTGGTGTTCATGAGCGCACCGCCGGCGGTGACGGCGCCCTCGAACACCAGTGGCTTCAGCGACGCGCGCGCGGTGTAGAGCGCCGCCGTGTAGCCGGCGGGCCCGGAGCCGATGATGATCACGTTACGGACGTCGCTCACGGCTTGTTTCCTCGTCTCTGGACTGCGTCTTCGGACCGGTGGGAGCCCCTCTCAGAACTCTCACCCCACCCAACGGATCCTAAGGGGCGCGCATTCCCGCTGTGTCCGGGCACACGGGGTTGCGACACCGAACGGGAGACCACATGGAAGGGAGTCGAAGCGTCGGGTTTTACGGCTTGGCGTAGGACTGCTTCAGCAGAACGTTCGCCTTGCCGGACGACGGGTGGCTCACGCAGTTCGTGTCCACGATGTAGGCGTTCACCTTGGTGCTGTCGGACGGGTCGGCGAGAACGACCAGCAGGGCCTTGGTTCCCTTGTAGGTGCCCTCCTCGGTCGCCAGCGCCGCGTCGTTGCGTCCGATGCCCTTCTGGACGCACGGAGGCACCGTGGGCGCCCGGTCGAGCTTGGGGGACACGATGCTCGGGCCTCCCTGAACGCCGACACTGTCGTGCGGTGCGACGGAGCCCCGCCCGGAGTCCTGGCCCTTGGAGAGAAGATTCGAGACCTGCAGGTCGAGCGTCTTCGGGGAGAAGGTGTCGGCCGCGCTGGTCTGTCGACCGTCGTCGTGCGTGGCGATCAGCACGGAACCGAGTCCGAGAGCGGCGACGGCGAAGACACTGCCGAGGACGGCGATCCTGCGGCGTCCGGCCCGCTTGCGGTCCTTGCGGCCCGGTCCGGTGGTCGAGGAGCGCGCGTGTCCGGAAGGCCGGCCGGCGGTGACCGATGTTTCACGTGAAACATGAGCGCTGTCGTCCGCGTCGGTGAAGGAGCGGGATGCGGTGACGCGCGAGGAGGAGGTGTCCTCGGTCCGGGGCGCCGTGGCGCTCAGGAGGGCCTCGGCGGCAAGTGCGGCGTCGATGCGTCCGGCGACGTCGTCGGGCATGCGGGGCGCGCCGGGAAGCGTGCCGAGCAGTCCCCGGATTTCCTCCAGAGAGGCGTGCACATCGGCGCAGAGCTCGCACTCGTCCAGATGCCGGCGTACATCCGCGGTCCGGGACGCGGGGAGCAGGCCCTCGGTGAGGTCGGAGATCTCGGCGACGTCCGGGTGTCCGGCCATGTCCGTCGTGGATGTCACGCTCGCCCACCTCCGCCCTTCACAGCAGCTGAATCACTCGGCCCGGTATCACGTGGACCGGCAGTCGGCGGTCCCGCTGCCGGTGGGACGGATGTCCCCTGGGTCCGGTTCCGCCTCTCACCCTCTTCCTTGCCGCCTCCGGCGTTTTCCGGCCGTAGATGGGTGAGCAGCGGCAGCAGTCTGGCTCTGCCGCGGGCGCAGCGGCTCTTGACCGTTCCGGTCGGGACGTCGAGCATCCGGGCGGCCTCGGCGACCGGGTATCCCTGCATGTCCACGAGGACCAGCGCGGCGCGCTGGTCGGGCGGGAGGGTACCGAGCGCCTCCAGCAGTTGCCGGTGGAGGTCGTTGCGCTCGGCGGGAGCCGAGGCCTCCTCGTGCGGCTCCAGCAGCTGCTCCAGCCGCTCGGTGTCGTCGACCGGAGAGGTCTTCCGTGAGGCCGCCTTCCGGGCACGGTCGAGACAGGCGTTCACCGTGATCCGGTGCAGCCAGGTCGTGACGGCCGACTGGCCGCGGAAGGTGTGGGCGGCCCGGTAGGCCGACACGAGGGCGTCCTGAACGGCGTCAGCGGCTTCCTCGCGGTCTCCCAGCGTCCGCAGGGCCACCGCCCACAGGCGGTCCCGATGACGCCGCACAAGCTCACCGAAGGCGTCCGGGTCGCCCTCTACATGGCGGGCCAGGAGGTCCTGATCGCTCGCGTCGCCGTATGCGGTGTCATCTGCCATCGGACCCCCTCCCCTTGGACGAAGTGCTCAGCCGGTGAACTTCAGATCGGTGATGGCCTGCTTGTAGCCCGTGCCGCTGTACCCGTCGGCTTGTGCGTAGGGCAGCGCTGTGAACCACACCAGCACGTACCGGCTTTTCACCGGCTTCGCGACCGTCACCTTGGCAGACGTTCCCGTGGTGGTCCCGGATCCCAGTTTCGTCATCGAGGTGATCGGAACCGACGAACTCATGGAGTCGGTCGCATATAGCGTGACGGTCGTGTGGTCACCGCCGAACAAGAGCCCTATCGATGCCGCCGAGACCTCCTGCTCGGATCCGAAGTCGTAGACGATGCCGACGCCGGGCTTGAAGGCCGGGTTCATGTCCGGACCGTCCTTGTAGCTAGCGGTGCGCCAGTACGTGGAGCTGTCGCCGTCGTAGGTCTTGTCGACGTCGTTGGGGTGCTGGGCGTCCCCCTTGGCGACGTACTCCTGCGCCCCCTCGACCTTGAGGGTCTTGACCGGCTTCGGTGCCGCGCTGTTCTTGCCGTTGCCGTCCGTCGTCTGGGTCTTGTTGGTGTCGTCGGACTTGTTGCCGTTGTCCATGAGGACTTCGGCGAGCTGCCAACTGCCCAGTCCCAGCGCGGCGATGAGAAGCGCCGAGACGGCCCACTTCAACGCCTTGCCGGTTCGGCTCTCCAGAGGGGCCGGCGGGGCCGGTACGGGCTGGGTGGCGCCGGGGTGCGGTGCCGGGCGGCCGTAGGTGCCCTGCTGATACGTCGTGCGCTGGTACTCCGGCGGCGCTGTGTACGCCGGCTCCGGCGGGCGGATGCGGGGCATCTCGCCGATCGCCTTGACCAGTTCCTCCGGCGTCGTGCACGCCGACTCGTGACGGGAGGCGGTCGCCCCGTCGTTGGCGAGCGCGCGCATGCTGAGCTCGGACAGGCCCCGGTGGACACCGGCCCGCACCTGGTCGGGTGCGATCAGACCGATGTCCTTGGGCAGCCCGGTCAGGCCGTGGGCGTCGTTCTCGTACGGCCAGCGCTGGGTGAGCGCGGCGTACAGGAGCGCGCCGATGGCCTCGGTGTCGGTGCGCTGCGGGGTTTCGGAACCGATGCCGCGCAGCGCGGCGTTGACGGCGAGGCCGCGAATGCGCCACTGGCCGCTCGACGTCCGAAGCACCGCGTTGGGGTTCAGCCGCAGATGGGCGAGGCCCTCACGGTGCGCGGCAGCCATCGCCGAGGCGATCTGACTGACCATCTGGTAGGCGTCGTACGGCTCCAGCGGACCGGAGGCGAGCAACGCGGTCATCTCGGTGGCATCGGGCAGCCACTCGTGGACGACGTAGACGAGGTCGTTCTCCTCGACGGCGTCCAGGACCTGGACGAAGCGCGGATCACCGAGCAGCGCCGAGGATCGAGCCGCGGCCAGCACGGACCGCGCCCGCGCATGGTCCGCGGGCAGGATGTGGACGCCGACGGCACGCCGGAGTTTCTCGTCCACCGCCCGCCAGCTGCTGAATCCGTCCAGACGGGTGACGCATTCCTCGAGCCGATACCGTCTGGCCAGCTTGTGGCCGCTGTGCAGTTCGGGTGGTGAGGCCTTCTCGGGACCCTCGGTCCCGCCACTCCCCTGTGCCTCGTCGATGTCCGTGTCCCGCTCCCGGTTCTGGGCCACCCCGTCGGCCGTGGACTGGTCCGCCTGTGCGGTCAGCGGCTCGTCGCCGCTGTTGTCTGCCACGTCGACGGCAGCCGTGCTCCGTTCCGCCACCGTCGTTCCCTGCCTCCCCATTCGTTGCGCGCCGACCGACCTTCGTGCGCGCCGTCCGACGCCAAAACCAATTGTGCCCACAGTCCGCCGGTATGCACGACACACGGTGGCGGACGATGGTTGTGCGCGTACCCCCGCGTCAGCGCCCCAGACGCCCGCGGACCATGCCGACCAGCGAGTTCAGCTCCTCGATGCGCATCTTGCGTGCGGCTACGAAGAAGATCCCGAGGAGAATCGCCCCGCCCGCCAGCAGCGCCGCGAAGGATCCGACGACACCCTGGCCGAGTGTGTGGCCGATCCCATAACAAGCCGCACCGCTGAGCACCGCCGCGGGCACCGAGGCGATGCAGAGCCTGGCGTATGTCCGCAGCACACGGGCGCCGTCCAGGTCGCCGCCGAGCCGCTTGCGCAGCCGATTCCAGGCGACCCCGACGCCGATCGCGTAGGCGAGGCCGTACGAGGCGGCCATGCCGGCGACGGCCCAGCGAGGCGGCAGCACGATGTAGCAGAGTGCCGATGCGGCTGCGTTGAACCCTGCCACGATGACCGTGTTGTAGAAGGGCGTCCGGGTGTCCTCGTAGGCGTAGAAGGCGCGCAGGACGACGTACTGCACCGAGTACGGGATCAGGCCGAGGCCGAACGCCATCAGCATGTAGCCCATGTTGGTGGCGGCCCCCGTGCCCGAAGTGCCGAAGATCAGGGTGCACATCGGGATGCCCAGGGCGAGGAAGCCGAAGGCGATCGGGACGATGGCGACGGCCGTGGTGCGCAGGCCCTGTGAGATGTCGTCGCGGACGGCACCGGCGTCGCCCTCGGCCGCCGAGCGCGAGATCCGCGGCAGCAGGGCGGCCATCAGGGAGACGGTGATGATGGCCTGCGGCAGACCCCAGATCAACTGGGCGTTGGCGTAGGCGCTGAAGCCGGTGCCGGCGATGTTCGTGTCCTTGACGGCCGCGGTGGCCAGCTGCGTGACGACGAGCGCGCCCGCCTGGTTCGCAAGGACGAACAGCACCGTCCACTTGGCGAGCATCGCCGCCTTGCCCAGACCGTGGCCCTTCCAGTCGAAGCGCAGCCGCAGCCGGAACCCGGTCTCGCGCAGATACGGGATCATCGCCAACGCCTGCACGACGAGCCCGAGCAGGACGCCGATACCGAGAAGCCGCTGGCCCTCCGGCGGGATGGTGGTGACCGTCATGCCGGAGCTCGCCGAGGTGCCGTACACCCACAGGAACATTCCCAACGTCACGATGATGACGATGTTGTTGAGGACGGGGGTCCACATCATCGCGCCGAACTTGCCGCGGGCGTTGAGGATCTGGCCCATCACCACATGGATGCCCATGAAGAAGATCGAGGGCAGGAAGTAGCGGGTGAAGGTGACCGCGACCTCGTTGGCGGCCGGATCGCTGGCCACGGGGTTCGAGAGCACCCGGACGAGCACCGGCGCGGCGAGGACCGCGACCGCGGTGAGCGCCGCGAGCGCCACGATCACCAGCGTCAGCAGCCGGTTGGCGAAGGCCTCGCCGCCGTCCTCGTCCTCCTTCATGGCGCGCACGAGCTGCGGCACGAACACGGAGTTGAGACCGCCGCCGACGGTGAGGATGTAGATCATCGTCGGCAGCTGGTAGGCGACCTGGAAGGTGTCACCGAGGAGTGCCGTGCCCAGCGCGGAGACGATCAGGGCCGAGCGGACGAAGCCGGTGAGGCGGGAGACCATCGTGCCCGCGGCCATCACGGCGCTCGACTTGAGGAGGCCGCCGGCCTTCCCGCTCTTCTTCGCCGCGGCCGGCGCTGCCGCCGCGGCGACGGCGGGCGCGGTGCCGAGGTTCATGGTTTCGTCGGCCCCCGCGGGCGCGGGGGCCGAGGGCGCCTGGTACTGCGGCACCGGTGGCGGGCCTCCGGGGGCGACCGCGGGGCCCGGCACCGACGGGGGATCCGTCGGCCGTCCGCTCTGCTGCTGGTCCCGGAAGAGGTGGGCGAAGGCGTCCGGCTCGTGGCGCTCCTCGCCGGCCTGGGTCACCAGGTCGTCGACGCCCACGAACTGGGTCGTGCGCGGATTGTCGCCGTAGGGCAGGTACTGGGTGGGGCCGTCCGGCTCCGGTGCCGGGGTCTGGGCCCACACCTGCGGATCGGGGGCGTACGCCGACTGCGGCGGCTGTGCGTACAGCGGCTGCTGCGGCTGGTAGGTGCCCGGGGGCGGCGGAGGGTGCGCGGCGCGGTCGTAGAGGGCCTCGGCGACCGGGTCCTGCGCGGAGAGGTCCTGCGCACGGTACGGGTCCTGGTCGTAGGCGTCCTGGAGGTACATGTCGGCGGGCGGCTGCGCCGGCACCTGGCCGGGCTCGGGCGGCGGGCCCTCGGGGCGGCCCGAGCTGCCCGCGGCCCGGCCGCGGTCACCGTCGTACGGCGCGTTCATGGTTACCCCACCTCATCGTCCCGGGCCCACCGGCCACGACTTCGTTCAACGGTCCACTCTCTCACCCGTGCCGGACGGGTCGGCGCTTTCCGCTGCGGTGTCCGGTGTCGGGTCACTCGGCTGCTCCGGGTCGTCTGCCCGGGCATCCGTGTCGGACTCCTCCTTGAGACGGTCGTCGGGGTCCTCCGGGTTCTGGGGCACGTCGGTGCCCTCGCCCGCCTCGTCGTCGCCGCCGTTCTCCTCGGCTTTCCGGGCGGCCCGCTTGCGCTGGGTGTACATCCGGAAGCCGGCGAGGACGAGCAGAAGGAAGCCGCCACCGATGACCAGCATCACGGTGGCCGTGAACTCGGTGACCTTGACGTCGAAGCTGACGGGGTTGCCGTACTCCTGGCCGTCCTCGGTGTACAGCTGGGCGTACACCGTCGCCTGGCCGTTGGCCTTGGCCGACGTGGTGAACTTCACGGTCGTGCTGTGCCCGCCCGAGACCGTGATGGGCTGCTCGTAGTAGGCCTTGCCGCCGATCTGGAGGCGGGTGGGGTTGCTCGAGGTGAGGCGCAGCACCAGATGCTGGACCCCCTGCACCAGGTTGTTCTGCACGGTGACGGGGATCGTGGCGCTGCGTCCCGACAGTTTGGTGGGCGACTTGTCAATCAGCTTGACCTGGCTGGTCAGCTCTCCGAGGTGGTCCTCCACGCTGGTGCGGAAGCTCGCCGCGGAGCCGGCGCGGCCGCGCCACGACGTGGACATCTCGCGGTTCATGGCCCGCCCGAAGGGGGTCACCACCCGGGACTCGTTGGTGAGGATCACCCTGAAGTTGTCGAGGGTGTCCTGCGTTCGCGCGATCTGGTCGAAGGCCGAGTGCGGCAGCTCCTGCCGGCGCAGCGACGAGGGATAAGCGGACGTCGACGGCACCTTGGTGGTGGCGCCCGCGTCCGGCTTGGCCTTGGCGGCCGAGGCGAGCTTCTGGGTCTGGGACCAGTTGCCGCCCTCGAGGGCCGTCAGCGCCGCCGCCATCGACTGGGCCTGGCGGGTCGTCGGCATGCGCTGCGGGGCGACGACGATGCTGCGCTGCCTGTCCGACTGGGTGTTGAGCGCCAGGCTCTGGGCGAGGAACTGCTGCACGGCCAGCGTGGAGGCGGAGGCCCTCGTCAGGTCGCCCTGGAACGCCGTGGACAGACGGGCGTCCGCGACGACCGCCGTGGTGCCGCCGCCGATCGGGCGGGCCGCGGAGGGCGTGTAGGGCAGGCCACCGGTCTCCTGGAGGCTGTCGCTGCGGGCGATCACTTTGTCGGCGCCGGCGGAGGTGGCGACCTTGACGATCGACGGGTCCACGGCGCCGTTCACGGGCCAGGCGAAGTCGGTGTCCGGTGTCACGTGCAGCACCGTTTTCACGGTGGTGGCGGCGACGTCGGTGGCTTCCTTGAGGTGGCTCAGCGAGCCGGTGACGGTCGTGCCGGTGTGGGCCAGGGAGGCCAGGTCCGGGTCGGCGAAGGGCAGGGCGACGACCTCCTGGCCCGCCACCGCCTTCTGCAGCTCAGCGAGCCACTGCTTGGCGATCGCCTGGTGGGTGCCGGTCGTGGTGGTGTTGTTGT
This sequence comes from Streptomyces sp. NPDC001617, assembly GCF_053596855.1. Taxonomy (NCBI): domain Bacteria; kingdom Bacillati; phylum Actinomycetota; class Actinomycetes; order Kitasatosporales; family Streptomycetaceae; genus Streptomyces; species Streptomyces sp. NPDC001617. The sequence continues at coordinate 2,653 of NZ_JBSFHA010000003.1, read as the reverse complement.
CGGCCTTGACCCGGTAGGTGCCGGTCATCGCGTCGACGGAGGCCAGCAGGTCCGGGTCGATCACCCAGGTGACGTCGAGCTCCTTGCCCAGCGTCAGCATCTCGTCCAGGCGGCCACCCGGGGAGATCTCCTTGGCGAGGTCGTCGTTGAGGAAGACCGGCGTCTGCTGGTCGTTCGACCCTGTCTCCGCCGTCATGTGGACCGTGGAGACGAGCGGCCACAGGAACGTCGTCTTCGTCTTGGTGCCGGCCTCGTCGGGCTGCCACGGCAGGAAGGTCCGCTGGATGCCGAGCATCTGGTCCCACTGCTGCGCCGACGTCTGGCCGGACAGGGAGACGGCGAACTCGTAGACCCCGTCGTCGCCGAGGTTCAGCTTGTCGACCGGCACGGAGATGCTGAAGTGCTCGGCCACCCCGGGCGTGAGCTTCGAGAACTTCTCCACGTACTTGCCGCCGACTTCCGCGGCGGTGGCCGTCTGGAGGCTGTCGCTGTTCTTGGCGGCGGTCTCGACGTCCGAGCGCGTGCTGAGCTGAGGGCCGACCCGCAGACCCACATGGGCGCCGGTGACCGTCTGCTTGCCGTTGTTGGTCACCGTGCCGGACACGGTCAGCGTGTCCCCGTCGGTGGGGACGCTGGGGCTGAGGGAGTCGAGGGCGACCGACACCGAGCCGGCGCCGGATGCATCCCGCAGGGAGGCCTGCCCGGCCGCGTCCGCCGGTCCGGCGGCGGGCAGCAGCAGGCCGGCCAGCAGGGGCGCCCCGGCGAGCAGTGCTCCGGAGCGCCGCAGGCGGCGGCGGGCAGGTGAGGGACTCGTCCCCTGGAAGTCTGCCGCCTCGGCCACGCGCTCGCCCGTCCCTCGTCGTCGTCAGTGGTCGTCGCAATGTGCGTCCACGCATGGTAACGATGCGCGCTGAGGGGAAGTGCCGCGGTCTGCTCCACAAGATCGGTGAACAAGAGCGAGGCGTCCCATATGTGCCTGTATAAGGGTGAGCGCTGCGGTAAGCGAGTGAGCAGTGCACTTGGACAGTTATATGCGGAGGCGTCCCGGCGGAGTTGTGCACGTTTAATGGAGGCGCTCACGGTCGCCCGGGCCACGTACCCTCTTCTGTTGTGCCGAACGCCAACGAAGACACCACCAGCGCCCTGAACCGGGCCCCCGCGTCGAGCGAACCGCTGCGGGTGGCCCCGGTCGCCGACGACCTCGCCCGCCGCTTCCAGGAGGCCGGGTTCTCCCTCGCCCTGGTCGGCGGCTCGGTCCGGGACGCGCTGCTCCGCCGGCTCGGCAACGACCTCGACTTCACGACCGACGCACGGCCCGAGGACGTCCTCAAGATCGTCCGTCCTTGGGCGGACGCCGTGTGGGAGGTGGGTATCGCCTTCGGCACGGTCGGCGCGCAGAAGAACGCCCGCGTCGGAGACGCTCATAAGAGCTTTCAGATCGAGGTGACGACCTACCGGTCGGAGGCGTACGACCGAACCTCCCGCAAGCCCGAGGTGTCGTACGGCGACTCCATCGAGGAGGACCTCGTCCGGCGTGACTTCACCGTGAACGCGATGGCCCTCGCGCTCCCGGAGAAGAAGTTCATCGATCCACACGGCGGCCTCGACGACCTCGCCGCCCGCGTACTGCGCACCCCGGGGACGCCCGAGGCGTCCTTCTCCGACGACCCGCTGCGGATGATGCGTGCCGCGCGTTTCGCCGCCCAGCTCGACTTCGAGGTGGCTCCCGAGGTCGTGACGGCCATGAAAGAGATGGCGGGACGGATCGAGATCGTCTCGGCGGAGCGGGTGCGGGACGAGCTGAACAAGTTGATCCTGTCCGCGAACCCGCGCAAGGGTCTGACCCTGCTCGTTGAGACGGGCCTCGCCGACCACGTCCTGCCCGAGCTTCCGGCCCTGCGTCTGGAGAGCGACGAGCACCACCGCCACAAGGACGTCTACGAGCACACTCTGATCGTGCTGGAGCAGGCCATGGCGCTGGAGGAGGACGGCCCTGACCTGACCCTCCGGCTGTCCGCGCTTCTGCATGACATCGGCAAGCCGCGCACACGCCGCTTCGAGAGCGACGGGCGGGTCTCGTTCCACCACCACGAGGTGGTCGGAGCGAAGATGACGAAGAAGCGCATGACCGCGCTGAAGTACTCCAACGAACTGGTGAAGGACGTCTCACGTCTGGTCGAACTCCACCTGCGCTTCCACGGGTACGGTGCCGGGGAGTGGACGGACTCCGCCGTCCGCCGCTACGTCCGTGACGCCGGCCCTCTCCTCGACCGACTGCACAAGCTGACCCGCTCGGACTGCACCACGCGGAACAAGCGCAAGGCCGCGACGCTCTCGCGGGCCTACGACGGCCTGGAGGAGCGCATCGCCCAACTCCAGGAGCAGGAGGAGCTGGACTCGATCCGCCCGGACCTCGACGGCAACCAGATCATGGAGACCCTGGGCGTCGGACCCGGTCCGGTCGTCGGCCAGGCGTACCAGCACATGCTGGAACTGAGGCTGGAGAACGGGCCGATGGACCATGACGCGGCGGTGGCCGCGCTCAAGGAGTGGTGGGCCGCGCAGGGCTGAGGTCGTGAAGGAGGGTCATGTTTCACGTGAAACATGACCCTGGATGCGCTGTGGGGGCGGTGTTTCACGTGAAACACCGCCC